>NZ_JCBCCK010000197.1:0-8361 GCF_059864935.1 Planktosalinus sp. | reverse complement strand
CACCAGTTTGTTGAGGTATTGTGAATAAGGCACGACGGCTTCAGATTCTGATTTAAAAAAATTGTTGTACCACACTGAAAGCAGCGCAAGTATTACCGGTATATTGTTTTCAAAAGGTGCGGTTTTAAAATGCAGGTCCATTTCGTGTGCACCTTTAAGAAGCTTTTCAAAATTGGGATACCCTACAGCCAGACAAATGCTAAGCCCAACTGCACTCCAGAGTGAAAAACGTCCGCCCACCCAGTCCCACATCGGGAAGGTGTTTTCTGATGTGATTCCAAAATTTTCTACTTCTTTACTGTTTGCTGAAACGGCTACAAAGTGGGCTTCAATATCGAGTATAGTGGCTTTTTCCAAAAACCAGTTTCTCACCGTTTGAGCATTGGTAAGTGTTTCTTGAGTTGTAAATGTTTTTGAAACTATGATAAAAAGTGTGGTCTCCCTGTCAAGTTTTTTTAAGACCTCTCTCACGTGATCACCATCTACATTTGAAATGTAATGCACCTTGAGGTGGTTTTTGTAATAGGAAAGGGCTTCAGTTACCATATCAGGACCCAAATCACTGCCGCCTATTCCAATATTTACTATATCAGTAAAAGGTTTGCCGGTGTATCCCCTGCGGGTTTTATCAACGATGCGTTTGGAGAACACCCGCATGTTTTTTAGGGTCCTTTTTACTTCTTTGGGTAAGTTTTCAAAATTGCGAAGGTCGTTATGACGCACTGCCCGGTCTTCGGTTTCGTTGATTTTTTCTCCTGAAAACTGGGCTTCAATGGCTTCTCTAAGTTTGACTTCTTCAGTCAGTTCAAGCAGCAAGTTTTTGGTTTTCGCGTTGATTCTGTTTTTGGAATAATCCAGATAAAAATCATTCCAGCTGATTGAAAAATCCTGAGCCCGATTAGAATCTTCAGCAAAAAACTGTTGCATTTTTTTGTCTTTGATTTCTGCAAAGCGCTTGGTCAATGCGGCCCAGGCTTTGGTTGTTACCGGATTTACTTTCGGAAAACTCATTGGTTTAGTTTGTTTTTTCTGTAATATTCAATCAATCCGTCTATGGGTCTTCTAACGACGTTTCCAAGTTCCAGATTGTATCTGTTCAGGCAATCTTTGATGATTTCTTTTGAAAAATGGGCGATGGAGCCAATAAAATGGACAGGCACTTGTTGCGCTTCTTTGTAGCACAAGATTCGATTTTCAATAAACTTAAGTACGCCTTCGCTAATCAGGTTGTAAAAATAAGCGTTTCCTTTTTCATCGGTAAAAATAAATTCGGCAAAAGAGGCGAGATAGGTATTAGGGTTTGGTTTTTTGTATAAATTGATTTTGATGAAATCGGGATTGAGGTCGAAGCGTTTTTCAAATTCTACCGCAAGTTTGACAGGCATTTTTTTGTAGAAATAATCGCGAAGGAGCCGTTTCCCGAAATAATTGCCACTGGCTTCATCCATCAAAATAAACCCCAGCGACTCTACATTTGTCGTTGCCGATTTTCCGTCAAAATAACAGCTGTTTGAGCCTGTACCGAAAATGCAAACAATCCCGGGTTGGTCTGTAACAGCCAATGCGGCTGCCAGCATATCTTCTGCCACGGCGACTTTTGCTTTGACAAATAGTTGTTGGAGTATATTGTGGAGTATTTCTCTGGGAGTAATCGTCCCGCAACCGGCACCATAAAAGTCGAGGGCTTCTACCTGATTGAAAACAGCGACAAGTTTGGGGTTGTTTTTGATGCGATGCAGGAGTTCGTCTTCAGGAACCACAGTGGGGTTTAGTCCCAATGTCCGTGTTTTTAACAGGATGCTGCCAGATTGATCAAGCAACACCCAGTCACATTTTGTCGAGCCGCCGTCTGCGATTAGTGTCATATTACTATTGAATAAAACTTGATTGTTTAGTTTAACAAATAATTGAATCGTTCTGCCACAAAGGCTCTAAGGCTCTAAGTTTCACAAAGAGTTATTTTACCATTCTCTTAATTCCGCTTTTAATTAATGGCACATTGAAATTAATTAAATAACCTAATCTCAACCCTGTGAGTTTGAGATGACTTAAAAGTTGTGCTTCCCATACCGGGTTAACTGTTTCTATGGCTTTTAGTTCACATATCACTAAATCATTTATAATAACATCCAACCTTAGTCCTTCATTAAAAACGATTCCGTCAAAAACTACAGGTACATCCACCTGTCTTTTTACAAAGTACCCTTTTTCGTTTAGAACATGACAAAAACAAATCTCATAAACCCTCTCAAGCAATCCGGGCCCAAGTTCTTTATGTACTATATACGCGGCATCAACAACTGCTTTACCAATTGCTTCTTCTTCAGCAGAGAGTGATTCAAATTTGTTCATAAGTCAAATTTCTTTGTGCTTCTTTGTGACTTTGTGCCTTAGTGGCTAAAGCGATAGAGTCAAATAAAAATCCTTCTTGCATAGAATTCTATAATTTTGCTACATGCTCAGCCAAATCCACCAGCTTAGACGAATAGCCATACTCGTTGTCATACCAGGCTACTAACTTAAAAAAATTATCGTTCAGGGCAATGCTGGCTTCGGCATCAAAAATACATATGTGTTCGTCTGATACAAAATCCTGAGAAACTACGGCATCTTCAGTGTAAGCTACCAGCCCTTTGTAAGCACCGTTTGATGCTTTTTTTATGGCTGCTTTTACTTCATCAAAAGATGCCCCTTTTTCGGTCCTGACTGTTAAATCAACTACTGAAACATTGGCGGTTGGCACTCTAAAGGCCATACCGGTGAGTTTGCCTTTTAGTTCAGGAATCACCTTAGTAACCGCTTTTGCCGCTCCGGTTGAAGCGGGAATGATGTTGATAAGCGCACTGCGCCCCGCACGGAAATCTTTTCGTGATGGACCATCTACCGTAAGCTGTGATGCCGTCGTGGAATGAACGGTTGTCATCAACCCTTCAACAATTCCAAATTCGTCATGAATGATTTTAGCCAGCGGCGCCAGACAGTTGGTGGTACAAGATGCATTTGAAACAATGGTATCTTGGGCTTTGGCTTCGGTATGGTTCACACCCATAACAAACATAGGCGCATCTTTGGAAGGTGCAGAAATGACTACCTTTTTTGCGCCGGCTTTGATGTGTTTTTGAGCACCCTCTTTTTCAGTAAAAAAACCTGTGCATTCAATGATGATATCTGCTCCGGCTTCATTCCATTTTAGGTTTTCAGGATCGCGCTCTGCGGTGACTCTTATTTTTTTTCCGTTGACCAACAGTTGTCCATCTTTGGTGGAAACTTTACCGTCAAATCTTCCGTGAACGGAGTCATATTTTAAAAGATAAGCCAGATGATCTACATCAATTAAATCATTTACGGCTACTACCTCTATATCTTTTCTTTGTTCTGCAACTCTTAATACCAGTCTTCCAATGCGGCCGAAGCCGTTAATTCCAATTTTAATCATAGTTTAATTTTATATTGATGTGATGTCTGCAACCCTGATGAGTTCCAGATCTATTTCTTGTTTTTCTTTGATGGCCTCTGCAAATGGCACCTGTACCATTTTGTTGTGTTGAGTACCAATCATAATGTCGCGTTTTCCTTCCAGTAAGGCGTCAACAGCAGCAACCCCCATACGGCTGGCCAAAACACGATCATAGCAACTGGGTGAACCTCCTCTTTGGATATGTCCTAAAACAGTGACCCTCACATCATAGCCTTCCAGGTTTGTTTTGATGAATTCAGCCAACTCAAAGATATTTTTCCCAATCTGGTCACCTTCTGAAACCACAATGATACTCGATGTTTTTCCTGACTTTTTACTTCTTTTAAGCGACTCTATCAAGCGGTCTTTGCCCATATCTTCCTCGGGAATCAGGATTTCTTCTGCTCCGGCACCGATGCCTGCATTGAGTGCAATATGTCCGGCATCCCTGCCCATGACTTCGACCAGGAATAATCGATTGTGGGAATTTGCGGTATCCCTTATTTTATCGATGGCTTCGACAACAGTGTTTAATGCAGTGTCATAGCCTATAGTATTGTCTGTGCCGTGAATGTCGTTGTCTATCGTTCCGGGCAGTCCAACTATTGGAAAGTCAAACTCATTGATAAAAATATTTGCACCTCTAAAAGTGCCGTCACCGCCAATAGCAACAAGGGCATCTATCCCTTCTTTAATCAGGTTATTGTATGCTTTGGCACGACCTTCTATTTCGTAAAAATCTTTGGAACGTGCAGACTTTAAGAAAGTGCCTCCACGATTAATCAGGTTTTTAACAGAACGTGCATCAAGAACTTTGAAGTCACCTTCTATCAATCCCTGTAATCCCCTGAATACTCCCACACTTTCAAGCCCATGATAAGTGCATGACCGCACAACAGCCCTGATGGCAGCATTCATTCCAGGTGAGTCACCTCCACTGGTGAGTACTGCTATTTTTTGTGGTTTTTTTGTCATTATGTAAATCTAAAGCAATAAACTGATTTCTGCAAAAAGATTTCAAAACTCTAACGATTTCGGTTAATAATTTTTTTTAGAAAATGAGGAATCCCGTAAAAAACATTAAATCGGTCTACTTAGGTTTGTTAAAAATAGGAACAATGACAAAATATTATGTAACAAAACCCTTGAATCAAAACTTTGAACAAGAAATTCACAAAGAGTCATGCTTATATATGCCCGCACTGTCTGAAACAACTTGTTTGGGAGTTTTTAATGATGACAGTTTGGCCTTAGAAGAAAGTCAAAAATTTGGACACAAAACAAACGGATGCTTCTGGTGTTGCAGGGAAATTCATTCTAATAATAATTTAAAAATAATTTAATTACTGTCTCATAAATACAACAAGCTATTTTTTATTAGACTAATTGAGGAATTCCGTAAAATTCAATCATAACTTTCATTTAAGTTTGTCTTTTTGCTTGTCATTGCTAACAACATGTTGTAAGCGCCCGGGGCGGCACCCGGGCAACCCCCTCGCTTATCTATATTGAATATGGGGATATTCATATAGATTTGAGGGGGTTTTCATTTTAATATCAATAGATTCAAAATTGTTTATTTTATGTAATTTTACAAAGAAACCAAAGATATTAGTAAACTAATGATTGAACTGTTAAGAGAACAATTTGGACATCTATTTGAAGAAGAGTTACTTCAGGAAATTGACAAAGTTGGCGTTTTTAAAGGAATTAAAGAAGGCGAAATGCTTATGGACATCGGCAACTACGTTACGGCTATGCCTTTATTAATTTCGGGAGCCATTAAAGTGATGCGTGAAGATGAAGACGGTGATGAATTACTACTCTACTTCCTTGAAAGAGGCCACACCTGTGCGATGACATTAAGCTGCTGTCTGGGACATAAAAAAAGTGAAGTCAGGGCGGTTGCCGAAACAGATACACAACTCATTATGATTCCCGTTCAAAAAATGGAGGAATGGACATCCAAATACAAAAACTGGCGCAATTTTGTATTTAACAGCTATCAAAACCGTCTTGACGAAATGCTGGAGACCATAGACAACATTGCCTTTATGAATATGGACCAACGTTTGTGGAAGTACCTTCAGGAGAAAGTGAGAATCAATAAAAGCAAAAGGATTTTAAGCACCCATCAGGAAATTGCTTACGACCTGCATACTTCAAGAGTCGTGGTTTCACGACTGTTAAAATCACTTGAAAAACAAGGGAAAATTAACCTTCAACGTAACGCTATCGAGATTTTGAATTAATTTAAAGTGTAACTTTGATTGCATTACATATAATACCAAGATTATACTTTTGCTGCAAAATTTGAATTCATGGAAGTGTTAGAATTGTTTGGATATCTGGCTGCTTTGCTCATTGGAGTGGTACTCGGTCTAATTGGTGGAGGCGGCTCCATACTCACCGTGCCGGTATTTGTATATCTATTTGCCATAAACCCGGTAACCGCAACGGCATATTCCCTTTTTGTTGTGGGACTTACAGCATTGGTGGGTGCTTTTCAAAACATAAGAAAAGGTCTGGTGGACTTTAAAACAGCTATTGTTTTTGCCATACCCTCGTTTGTTGCCGTCTATCTCACCCGAAGATATATAATGCCTTCTATTCCGGATAACATATTGGCAATAGGTGATTTTATGTTGACCAAAAACATCGCCATTATGGTGTTTTTTGCCATCATTATGCTATTGGCCTCCTGGTCGATGATTCGCAACAAGCGCCCTGAGCCTGAACCCGGAACAGCCCTGATTTACAATTACCCGCTCATTGTTATTGAAGGCTTTATTATTGGCATACTTACCGGCTTGGTGGGTGCCGGCGGGGGATTTTTAATTATTCCCGCTTTGGTTTTGCTTGCCAAGTTGCCGATGAAAAAAGCAGTAGCCACCTCGCTGCTCATTATTTCAGTAAAATCACTCATAGGGTTTATTGGCGATATCGAAACCATGGAATTGGACTGGAACTTTTTGATGGTGATAAGTTTATTATCCATTATTGGTATCTTTGCAGGAGTAAAACTCAATCACCTCATCGACGGAAAAAAATTGAAGAAAGCCTTTGGGTGGTTTGTTTTTATCATGGCAATTTATATCTTACTAAAGGAATTTTCCTTATTGTAACCAAAGTCACTTTTAACTACAAACCGAGGTTATAAATCTGCATCAGAAAAAACAAGGAAGAATCCCCATAAAAAAATTGAATTATGAATACAGCACAAAATCAAAATAACGAGATTCCCGCCTTCGAGGGAATAGAGCAGATTTATACCGGTTGCTTGGCACAGGGAGCTTATTACATTGAAAACAACGGCGAAGCGGCCATTATTGACCCTTTACGCGAAGTGCAACCCTATATAGACAGGGCTGCTAAAGACAACGCCAAAATCAAATATATTTTTGAAACCCATTTTCATGCCGACTTTGTAAGCGGTCATATAACCCTTTCCAAAAGAACCGGTGCGCCCATTGTTTTCGGCCCTACAGCAAACCCATCGTTTGATGCCACCATAGCCGAAGACGGACAGGAGTTTCAAGTGGGAGAATTGACCATAGTAGCATTACACACGCCGGGTCATACAATGGAGAGCACTACTTACCTTTTAAGAGATAAAAACGGAAAAGACATTGCCATTTTTAGTGGTGACACCTTATTCCTGGGCGATGTGGGAAGACCTGATTTAGCCCAGAAAGCAGCTTCTATGACTCAGGAAGAATTGGCCGGATTACTCTATGACAGCTTGCGCACCAAAATCATGCCGCTGGCCGATGATGTGATTGTTTACCCCGCTCACGGAGCCGGTTCAGCCTGCGGAAAGAATATGATGAAAGAAACCGTGGACACTTTGGGCAACCAGAAAAAAATGAATTATGCCTTGCGTGCTGATATGATCAAAGAAGAGTTTGTTAAGGAAGTCACCGATGGCCTTGAACCGCCACCACTCTATTTTCCGTTAAACGTAAAAATGAACAAGGAAGGCTATGACGATATTGACGATGTTATAGAACGAGGTACTTTGGAGCTTTCTCCCGATGCTTTTGAAACGGCTGCCAATGAAACCGGTGCTATAATTTTGGATGTGCGCCATCAGGATGACTTTGTAAAAGGGCATATCCCACGCTCCATATTTATCGGACTTGACGGTGGGTTTGCTCCTTGGGTGGGTGCCCTGATTGCCGATACTGAACAACCTATACTATTGGTTGCCCCACAAGGCCGGGAAGAAGAAGCCGTTACCCGCCTATCGCGTGTTGGTTTTGACAAGACACTAGGCATAATCGATGGTGGGTTTGAAGCCTGGAAAAATGCCGGAAAAGAGACTGACAGTATCGAAAGTATTTCGGCAGAAGAATTTAAAAACCGTTTGGAGAGCAAAGACATCCCGGTATTTGACGTTAGAAAAGAAGGGGAATACACTTCGTCTCATATTGAAAAAGCAACGTTAACACCCTTAGATTTTATCAATGAACACCTGTCGGAATTTCCTTCAGATAAGGATTTCTATGTGCATTGTGCCGGTGGTTACCGCAGTGTGATAGCAGCCTCTATCCTTAAAAGTCGAGGTGTACACAATCTGGTAGATGTGGCCGGTGGTTTTGCAGAGATTAAAAAAGCAGGGATACCTGTGACCAATGAAATCTGCCCCACTACATTAAAATAAAAAGCAGTATGTAACAAAAGTTACAGTAGATTGAAACACACACCACTATCTTAGTAATATAAATTGTCAACCCTAAAAAACGTTTTAAAGTATTGATATTCAATAAATAAAGTTAATTTTTTTTGGTTAAAGATGCAAGTTTTTGTATATTTACTTTGTAAATCTTGCATATTTTTTAAATGAAACCACATCAAAAACCAATCAATCAAAGTAGTTTGTTTTTTAATTTTGAAGATACCTT
>NZ_JCBCCK010000172.1:0-6110 GCF_059864935.1 Planktosalinus sp. | reverse complement strand
GCCCGGCTTTCTGAAGTGTAAATCATTTCCACGCCTTTTGAATTCCAGCGGTTGCCCGAAAGCGCAGCACCCTTGCCTGATAATTCCCCGGCATATTTTTTTCGCGAAAGCCTGTAAACCTTCATTAAGCAAAAATACCGTAGTCAATCCTGTTCAACTCGTTTAAAACAAGCTCTTTCCCATAGGAATCTTGAAGGAGCTCAAAGGGCTTATGAGAGCCTAAAGCAAAACAAGGAGTATTTAACCACTGCTGAAATTGACTGGGAGAATCAAAAACCTGATTTCCCAAAAGAGCTACTTCAGCAATTTCTATGATTTTTTCAGAATGAATGGGTTTGAACAAAAAATCCTTCTCCTGCTTGTAGCGCTGCAGCGATTTTGTGGAAGTATTGAGCACCTCTGCCCAATCATCATCAGAAAAAGGAACTATGTTTTTAATTTCAGAAAACAAAGAAAACGGAATGCCCTTTCTAATGGTGTGAATCAACAATAGCTTGTTGTTGAGCAAATCTTCAAATGTAAAATTGCTCTTTATGGATATATCTGAAGTCTTGCGAACATATACAGCAGCAGCTTCATTTACCTGATTGATTTGTACTTTAAAATTTCTCATTGCTCAGACATTTGACCTCAAATATACGACATTTGTCTTGAATAAAAAAATAATTTAAAATCCTTTCTCTTTCTGCAACTGCTCATAGGCCTCCTGCACTTTTCTGAATTTATCTTCGGCACCTTTACGGTAGGCTTCATCCATATGTTGTAATTTGTCAGGATGGTATTTTTTGGCCATAGTGCGGTAAGCAGCTTTTATATCTGGAACTGTTGCATTTTTTTCAATTTCAAGGATTTTGTAAGCACTGTCAGGATTTTTGAAAAACATCGCTTTTATGCTCTCATAATCCCGGTAACCAACAGCGAGAAAACCGGCGATTTCCCTTATTTTTTCAACTTCAGGCTGGGAAACATGACCGTCTGCTTGCGCAATATTGAAAAGAAAGTGAATGATTTGCAAGCGTGATTCATAGCGCATACGCATTCTCAAATACTCACAAATGGGCTGAGCCGATACCTCTCTCTTTTTTACAACTTCATTGAATGTGCGAAAGGTAGCATTGGCCCTTTCTTTTCCATAAGCCTGAACAAAATAACTTTGAACAAACTGCATTTCCTGGGGACTAATATTACCATCGGCCTTTATGACGATTGAGACAAGAGAAAGTAAATTCAATTCAAAATCTGCCGGTGTAACCCTTTGAGCGCCTGTCGAGCGATACACGCGTGTATTTTTACCCAGGTTCTCAATCAGGCTTCCCAAAATATACCCAATAATAGCTCCAATAAATCGAAAAAATATAAATCCTACTATAGCTGCAACCCAACGAATCAATGGAAAGTTTTTAGAAATTAAAAGAAATGCAAAGATAGGAATAAGTCACGAAAGCCTAAGCCTCTCCTGAATGGATTTTATTTTAACGAAATCTTTGGAATTTGAGAGCCCTAATTTGATGCTTAAAAATACATTTTTTAGTACCTTTGTACTTTAGAATAATTTTAAATAAGGACCTATGTACCCACCAGAATTAGTTAGACCCATGCGTGAAGACCTTACCAAAGAGGGCTTTGCAGAATTACATAACGCTTCAGAAGTTGAACAAGCTTTACAAAGAAAAGGAACCACTCTGGTAGTGGTCAATTCAGTTTGTGGTTGTGCTGCAGCAAATGCACGTCCAGGAGCGAAAATGTCACTTCAAAACAGTAAAAAACCGGAACAATTAGTCACAGTTTTTGCAGGTGTTGACCGTGAGGCCACAGATGCTGCCAGAGCACAAATGATTCCTTTCCCACCTAGTTCTCCTTCTATAGCACTTTTTAAAGACGGGGAGTTGGTTCACATGCTGGAGCGTCATCACATTGAAGGAAGACCCGCACAACTTATAGCTGAAAATTTAATGGATGCTTACAATCAATATTGTTAGGCACAGTAAAACATAGATTTGTGAAACCGCTTTTAATTGAAGCGGTTTTTTTATTTTTGATTACACGATGAAATTAATTTCAAAAATATTCCGTTATATCCTTTCAGTCGTATTTTATTTACTGTTTGGATTTTTTCTATTGCTCTTTGAACCAATACAAAGGGTATGCTTAAATGTTTTTGGCTACAATTCACACAAAAAGAGTGTTGCTATTTTTAACTGGCTTATTATACGAAGCCTTCACGTACTGGGAACAACATATAAAATCACTGTTCACGGAAAATTGCCGATTGACAAACCGGTAATCATTGTGTCCAATCACCAAAGTATGTGGGACATTCCGCCACTAATCTGGTTTTTAAGAAAGTTGCACCCAAAATTTATTTCCAAGAAAGAATTAGGCAAAGGAATTCCCACTATTTCTTACAATTTAAAACATGGTGGATCAGTTTTGATTGACCGAAAAAACCCGGTTCAGGCAACAAAGGAAATAAAAAATATCGCTGAGTATATTTCAAAACACAACCGTGGAGTCGTAATTTTTCCTGAAGGTACCCGAAGTAGAACCGGAATACCAAAACAGTTTAAGCATAAGGGATTAAAAACCCTTTTTGAAAATGCTCCTAATGCTTTTGTCGTTCCTGTTTCTATCAGTAATTCCTGGAGGTTGCAGCGTTATGGCATTTTTCCAATTCCGATAGGACTCCGCCTGACGTTTCAAATTCACCCTGCAATTAAAGTTTCAGATTTTGGACATGAAGAACTTATTCAAAAGCTGGAAAAGCAAATCACTGAGGCTGTGACCCATTAATCAATTATGACTAGAGAAGAGAGCCTTATCGAAAATACAATTCAGTTTGTTAAAGAAACACTTGGAAATGCTGAAGGCGGCCACGACTGGTTTCACATTGAACGCGTGTATAAAAACAGTTTTTTGATTGCTGAAAGTGAAAATTGTGATTTACTGGTTGTAAAGTTAAGTGCGCTGCTTCACGATATCGCAGACAGCAAATTTCACAAAGGTGATGAGGCTGTTGGTCCCGCTATTGCGAAAGGATTTTTGGAAAAAGAACAGGTCTCAAAAGAGGTTGTTGAGCACGTAATAAAAATCATAGAAAACATCTCCTTCAAAGGCGGAAATGAGCAACAATCGTTTCACTCAAAAGAACTTGAAATTGTTCAGGATGCAGACCGGCTGGATGCTATTGGAGCCATTGGTATTGCAAGGGCATTTAGCTATGGCGGTTTCAAAAACCGAAAACTTTATGATCCGGCGATAAAACCTAATTTAAAACTAACAAAAGAAGAATATAAAAATTCAACAGCACCAACCATCAATCATTTTTACGAAAAGCTATTGTTACTCAAAGATAGAATGAATACTGAAACAGGTAAAAAGCTTGCACAGAAAAGGCATGATTTTATGGAAACGTATTTAGAGCAGTTTTATAAAGAATGGGAAGGAAGTGTTTAGGCTTTCAAAACAAACGCATTTGTTCGGTTTTAGAATGTGCATATTTTGCCCTTTCTGCTTCAAATAAAGAAGTATTTAACGTCTTTATATATTCATTTGGCAAATATTTCTTTCGGGCAATGACAAACTGCTGATGGATTTGCTCTGCGATAGTACCCTCCCCTTTCATTCTTCTTCCATATTGGGAATCATTTAAAGTGCCTCCGTGACAAGCTGCTATTTGATGTAACACTTTTTCAGCCCGGTCAGGAAGTGTTTTATTGATCCATTCAGTAAACACTTCAGCAATGGAACCGTTTAGGCGCACAATAGTATAGCCCACAGAAACAGCTCCTCTCTTTGCCACCTCTTTTATCAAAGGCAATATCTCGTGACTGTTAATGGCAGGAATGATGGGTGCCATCATCACATTCACCGGAACACCAATGTCGGTTAATACCTTCACGGTCTTCAATCGTTTGGCAATAGTAGCTGTTCTTGGTTCCAGAATTCGCCTTGTGGATTCTTGTAAAGAGGTAATTGAAATCGAAACATGAATTAGATTGTCTTTGGCCAGTTCTTGCAGAATATCCATATCTCTTTGTATCAGAGAATTTTTGGTGATAATTCCAACCGGATGTTTGTATTTCAAGAAAAGCTGCAATAATTCACGGGTAATTTTCAATTTCTTCTCTATGGGTTGGTAGCAATCTGTATTTCCCGAAAGCACTATTGTCGTTTCTTTCCAGGTTTTTTTCTTAAAGTGGTTTTCCAATAATTCTGCGGCATTTTTCTTAACCAGAATCTTTTGTTCAAAGTCAAGACCAGCATTATATCCCCAATATTCATGGGAGTTTCTTGCATAACAATACACACAACCATGTTCGCAGCCTTGATAGGGATTTAAGGAATATCCCATACCCACATCGGGGCTGTTTACTTTGTTGACAATAGTTTTTGGAAAGGTGGCTATAAAATGGGTTTTGGTGTTTTGGGGTTCATCACCTTCAATAGCGCAATGATTAAGGAAATCATCACGCAATTCAGAAGTGTGTTCTAAAAACTTATTGATAGTGTGGTGTTGGGCACCGCGACCTTTTATATAATCGAAAGACATTATTCAACTTTGAGAGTACATTTTCAAAGTTAAATAAAACTCAGGATTTAATCCTATTTATTTTGGAATATTTCCATTTATTTACCGGGAAAATTAGCTTTTCGTTTTTCCAAGAAGGCTGTAGTGCCCTCTTTAAAATCTTGAGTGCCAAAACAATTTCCAAATTCTTCTATCTCCACTTTAAAGCCATTAACCCCATCATTATAGTTTGCATTTACTGAGCGTATAGCAGCCGCAATCGCAACGGTTGAGTTTCTCATAATTTTTTCAGCGATGCTTTTGGCAAGTGGAATTAATTCTTCCTGAGTGGTTACATGGTTGACCAACCCATAATTCAGTGCTTGATTGGCATCTATCATTCCGGCTGTCATGATCATTTCCATTGCCCTGCCTTTCCCCACAAGTTGCGAAAGCCGTTGAGTACCTCCATAACCGGGAATCACGCCCAGTGATACTTCCGGCAAGCCCATTTTGGCATTGTCGCTTGCAATTCTGAAATGGGCTGCCATCGCCAATTCAAGCCCACCTCCCAGTGCAAATCCGTTGATTGCTGCTATTATTGGGGTGGAAAGATTGGCTGTCAGATCAAATAACAATTGTTGCCCCTGAGAGGACAATTTGCGCCCCTCTTTTACAGAAAAAGAAGCAAATTCACTGATGTCTGCCCCGGCAACAAACGCCTTGTCGCCGCTTCCGGTTAGAATTATTACCTTAGTCTCTCTGTCAAGTTCACTTGCAAGCAAGGCCTTGTTCAGCTCTTTTATGGTTTCAGAATTAAGCGCATTGAGTTTTGAAGGTCTGTTTATGGTAATCATGGTGATGCCACCTTTGGTTTCGACAAGTATATTCTCAAAATTCATCTGAATATGTTTTTTATTTAGTCTATAAATTTAGGGAATTCTACGGTAAAAACAGAGCCTTTACCTGAATCTGAACTCAAAGTTATTCTTCCACCGTAGTTTTCGATAATGCTTTTAACCATCGCTAATCCTAAACCCATTCCGCTGCTTTTGGTTGTGAATTTGGGTTCAAAAATGCGTTCTTTGTTTTGTTCCGGAATACCCGAGCCGTTGTCTGTTACTTCTATGACAGCAGTTTTGTCTTTACTGAAAACCCTCACTGTAACTTCCGGGTTGTCTTTTTCTTCTACAGACTGAACAGCATTTTTAACCAGATTTGTCACCACCCTGATGAGTTGAGTCCTGTCCATTTTTACGATGATTTCCTCTTCATCGGTTTCAAAATGCACATAGTCTTCATTGAAAATGTCCAAAGCCAGTTTGGTGATTTTAATCAAATTTAAAGTTTCATCCTTTTGGGCGGGCATATTGGCGTAAGTAGAAAACGCCGAAGCTATCGAACTCATAGTGTCGATTTGCTGGGTCATTGATGACGAAAACTCTTTTACTTTGAGGTGGATTTCCGGGTCGTTAGGATCAAACTTTCGCTCAAAACTTTGCACGCTCAACCTCATAGGCGTTAACGGATTTTTGATTTCATGGGCCACTTGTTTTGCCATTTCACGCCAGGCAGATTCCCGTTCATTTGCCGCAAGAGCTGC
>NZ_JCBCCK010000164.1:0-8666 GCF_059864935.1 Planktosalinus sp. | reverse complement strand
TGCAATCAGGCAAGCGCGTGCAGACGGGTCGATTGATGCTTTTCGCTCCAGTTGGATAGCCGATTATCCCGATGCTGATAGTTATTTATCCTTGTTTTACAGCCCCAACCATACTCCCTCGGGACCCAACTACACTTTTTTTGAGAACAAGGTCTTTGACAGCTTGTATGACTATGCTAAAACTTTTATGGACATCAACGAACGCAAAATCGTTTATAGAAAAATGGACTCCTTAATGATTGAACAAGCCCCGGTTGTGCCTTTGTATTATGATGAAGCCGTGCGTTTTGTAAGGAAAAATGTATCTGGATTGGGTATCAATCCGCAAAATCTTCTTATATTGAAATATGTAAAAAAAGAAAGGCCCCTCCCAAACCCTCCCCAAAAGGGAGGGCTTTAATTGAAGTCAAAGAAACTATTAAAAAAAACTAGCCCTCAAAGGGGAAATAAAAATTATATCTTTTTAATGATTTTAAAAATTCCCCCTCCTTTGGAGGGGGTTAGGGGGAGGCTTAAACTTCTCGAAGAACGAAAAAGAAGCCGAAGAAAATTTTTGATTGTTTATACTTCAGTGATGACGGTTGTTGTGGCTTTGATTCTTTACTTTTTATTTTACTTTAAACTTTAATTGTGTTTTTCAAAAACAATATTTCCATTTTCATCAATTACCTTATAAATTCCTTCTTCTGCTCCCTTTTTAATTTTTAAATAACTTGCGTTTTCCTGTTTATGTGTTAAGATTGAATTATCTTCTGCCAAATATGAAAATATATTCAAAAACAGATTAACTGAAGATTTGAATGTTAGTTCTTCTTCCGGGGGCTTTTCATTAGTTGGCCATTTAATTGCCAAGGCTGATGAAAAGACTGAATATAAAAAATCCCTGTCGGTATTTTTTGTTTGTGTCTGTAAGGTATATTCCATTCCAACATAGCCTCCATGGTCTGCTATGATTATGATAAGAGCATTGGGGTCTTCTTTTTGTATTAAAGGGATTAGCTCTTTAAGCCACTGGTTTGCATATTCTAAATTTTTAAGGTAACGGTCTTGTTCTGAAGCTGCGGTTTTAATTTTATTTTTATTATTGATAATATGTCCCGGAAGAAGTTTTTCAAAAAAATAAAAATTATGCTCACTTTTGTTTTCGAATGCTTTGGGAAAATCGTGTAAAATACTCTTTAAAGAATCTAGACCTTTACTTAGATAGGGAACTTCAGCAAGTTCAATATTTGTGTAATCAAAATTTATTTTTGGCCTGTTTACTATCAGATAGGGAGTTTCAGCAAAAAAATGGGTTTTATAACCATTTTTATTAAATATTTCCACTACGGGGTTGAGGTCCATTATCGTTTTGCGTTCATTCCACAAATCATGGTAGTGATGCTTCATTGCAAACAAAGAGCTGTTTGATGTAAGTGTATTTGGATAATTACTCCTGAAGTCCTGATACATTGAAAATCCTTGTTCTTCAAGCCAATTTTCAAATTCAGAATTATCAAATCCATAACTTTCACGCCTGAGTTCAGAAAAATTTACATATCCATCAGGTTGAATTACATATACATTGGGTTTCTTTTGAAATTGAATATTTTCAATTACTTCAGGTTGTTTCAACCATTCAAATGATTCTGTCGCATAAGATATTATTGTACCGGGAAGCGTAAAAAAAGTAGTAAGCACCAACAAAAGCTTTACTGTAAGTATTTTAAAATAAAACTTTTTTATAAAGTGATTCCCTATGACAACTGCAAAGGCTAAAAATATTACAAGTGCTATTTTTTTATACCCAACTGAAGTAAAAAGTGAGATCATGCACAGGTATAAAAAAACAGTTGTGCTAATGAAAGGCAGTATATATTTTTTGTAAAACTGACTTAGGTTTCCTTTAAAAACTAAAAACAATAAATAATATACCGTAGTGGGTACTAAAACAAAAAGAAATAGAAAATAAATAAGATGTTCAAATGAATTTACAAACCTAAAATTTTGAGAATAATAAAACGCCCAAGGGTAAAGCCCAGATGCCAGCCCCGCTAGCAATGGCAAAACTGATTCCCTTTTAAAAAAAGTGATGATTGATTTCAAAATTTTCTTCTTTTTAATAAATACAAAATACGTTGAGAATCACTGATGGTTTCTTTTTTTACAATTTCAAAATAGTTTGAATAGTCATTTTCAAAATTCTCTTCGTTGTAAAAATCAAAATGATTGATGAATTCTCGTTTTCTTACTAACAACGACTGCACCCAAGAGTCACCGCGAGTTGGAAATTCAAAAATTAAATTTTCAGAGAATGAAGCAAAAAATTCAGCAGATTTTAAAAATGGAACATTGCCTGATAAAGTAATGTGATGAATAAGCGCCAGTGCCATGGTTAAATCTGGCTTCAACTCCTTTAGCCTGTTAATCAATGAACTGCGCTCACTATTATTAAAACCAATAGCCGGTGCGGGTTGCAAAACATCACAAACAAATGGCAGTATATTAGTTTCTTTATTTTTTTGAATTTGTTTGTAATTAAAATCCACTGCATTTGCATCGATATCATTTACTAAAATTAATTCGGCTGTGTCTTTTAATTCCCTTCCAAAAGTCCCGTCATTTCCGCCAATGTCAACAATTTTTTTTGCTTTAAGTGCTGCAGCCCACTCTTTTATTAATCCTGCTTTTTGCTTAAAAGCCAAATCGTTGTAATTGGTCTTGTTGTAGTAATCCCCCCATTCTGTTTTTTCATTTACAGACAATTTTTTGATGAAATCATACAGGTTTTCAATAATGTTGTTTTGTGCCTTTTTTGAAAGTTTTGAGATTTTACTTTCAGCCTTGTAGTCTTCACTGTATTTGGCCTCAAGCCTGACAAGTAAGTGTATGTTTGAATAAATGGTTGAGTTGAATTTCGTTTTAAACGGAAGTAAAGAGGCAATTGTTTTAACAGGAATCCCGTCAATGTGATTTTGCATCAAGTTGAGCATGGAAACGCCGTGATATTTGGCGAGTAATAATGGGCCTAAAAAATGGGTGATAAATTGCTTGAAAGCGCGCCAGGGTGAGTTTTCTTCATAAAAATCAAAAGAAAGTGAATCAATAAAAATGGGCTTACCGTTGTAAAAAGTGATGTTATAAGCCGATGCATCTTTTAAAATAAAACCGTTTGATAGGGCTGCACGGTGCACTTTGAGTGTGTGGAGAGCAGCGTGCTTGTACATTTCAAAACTCCATTCATAAGGATTGGTTATAAATGGGATGAATTCAGGTCTAATTATTATTTTCTCTTGGGTATTTTCGACTTCCTTGTGCGGAATCAATAATCCTGCTTTAAAAAGTTTATTGTAAAAACCCGAGCTTGTAAGTTGGTTGTATTGGGGAAAGTAAATGGGGTTAATGACCCTTACTAATTTTCCGTTTTCCTGAGTAACATACCCGGAAGGGTCTCTGAATGAAGCCTGATGTTGACTAATTTGAAGTGTTGTTTTTGTCATTTTCATCTTCGGTTTCGTCCATGTCTATACTGTCATAACTGTCTTCTTCTTTGGATTTATGAATTCCAAAAAGGGATTTAACTTTAAACATAAACGCTTTAGAAAAAAGGGCTATAGCGGCAACTGCTGCTATTGCAGCTTGCGCAATCATTGCTCCCAGTCCCGGATCAAAATATAAAAAATACATATTTTTTAATTTAAAAATTTAAAAGTAATGATTTATTGACTTAAACATCAAACAATTCCAATCTTTTTTCTTAGAAAAAGGTAATACATATTTGCCCCAACGATAAACGCATTGGTAATGATGATGGGCCAAGAACTTTGCAGCAAAAATCCATAAACGACAAAAGCGATACAACCGAGGGAGTTTACCAAACGTAACGTCCTGATATTTTTCATCAAAAAAGAAGTAATCAAAAGTAAGGAGGCCAGATAGCCCACGAGTTCGGTGTTTGAAAATAAATCGTTTTCCATAATTTGCATAAAAAAACCTCCATAGAAATACTACAGAGGTTTTATTTTTATTATGATGTATTAATTGATTACATTGCGCTTACGATCCACCTCTTTTAGGTAAACTTTTCGCAATCTGATTGATTTTGGAGTGACCTCAACATATTCATCTTTTTGAATGTATTCCAAAGCCTCTTCCAATGAAAACTTGATAGCAGGAACAATCTTGGCTTTATCATCAGCTCCTGAAGAACGGACGTTTGAAAGCTTTTTGGTCTTGGTTACATTTACGGCCATATCATCGCCACGAGAGTTTTCGCCAATCACTTGGCCTTCATAAATATCTTCGTTTGGATCAACAAAAAACTTACCTCTTTCCTGAAGTTTGTCAATTGAGTAAGGGATCGCTTTTCCGTTTTCCATAGAAATCAATGAACCGTTTTGACGCTCAGGGATTCCTCCTTTAAAAGGTTGGTATTCGAGGAAACGGTGGGTCATAATAGCTTCTCCGGCTGTAGCCGTTAAAAGTTGATTACGCAAACCAATAATTCCCCTTGAAGGAATCTGGAATTTACAAATCATACGCTCGCCTTTGCCCTCCATACTCAGCATTTCTCCCTTTCTGATGGTCACCATATCAATGGCCCTACCGGAAACTTCTTCGGGTAAATCGATGGTTAATTCCTCAACCGGCTCACATTTTGCTCCGTCAATTTCTTTAATGATTACCTGAGGTTGCCCGATTTGCAATTCATAGCCTTCTCTTCTCATGGTTTCAATCAACACTGAAAGGTGTAACACACCACGTCCAAATACCATAAATTTATCAGCACTGTCAGTGGGCTGCATTCTCAGGGCAAGGTTTTTCTCGAGTTCGCGTTCCAAACGCTCCTTGATATGTCTTGATGTTACAAACTTACCATCCTTACCAAAGAAAGGTGAGTCATTGATGGTAAACAACATGCTCATAGTGGGTTCATCAATAGCAATAGTCTTTAATCCTTCAGGATTTTCAAAATCAGCTACTGTATCGCCAATATCAAAATTTTCAAGCCCAACAAGGGCACAAATGTCACCTGCAAAAACTTCGGTGACTTTTTTTCTTCCGAGACCTTCAAAAGTGTGTAATTCTTTGATGCGTGATTTCACCTTTGTTCCGTCTCTTTTCACCAAAGTGATTGGCATTCCTTCTTTTAAAATGCCTCTTTGTAAACGGCCAATAGCGATTCTTCCTGTAAAGGAAGAATAATCCAGCGAAGTAATTAGCATTTGTACTGTACCTTCTTCAATTTTGGGAGAAGGAATGTGTTCAATTACCATATCGAGTAAAGGTTCAATATTTTGTGTGGGTTTTCTCCAATCTTCACTCATCCAGTTGTTTTTGGCTGAACCATATACAGAGGGAAAATCCAATTGCCACTCTTCAGCACCCAATTCAAACATCAGGTCAAAAACTTCTTCATGAACTTCTTCAGGCGTACAGTTTTCCTTGTCTACTTTGTTAATAACAACACAAGGTTTTAATCCAAGATCCAAGGCTTTTTGCAGCACAAATCGTGTTTGTGGCATAGGACCTTCAAAGGCATCAACAAGCAGTAATACACCATCAGCCATATTAAGCACGCGTTCCACTTCACCTCCAAAATCGGCGTGACCGGGTGTGTCAATAATATTAATTTTTGTGTCTTTATATACTACAGAGACATTTTTTGAAGTGATGGTAATACCGCGTTCGCGTTCCAGGTCATTATTATCAAGGATAAGATCACCTGTATTTTCGTTTTCACGAAATAAATTACAATGATACATAATCTTGTCGACCAGCGTGGTCTTCCCGTGGTCAACGTGGGCAATAATAGCGATGTTTTTAACTTTTGACATAAAAAAGCTCCTTTTTTTGAGCGTGCAAAGGTACTGTTAATTTTCATTATTTTACTATTACCCATTACAATGTTTTGTTTGAAATATTAAATTGTAGTTAGTTGATTGTTAATTTTTTAAAAAAATAACTTACATTTAAAACTTGAAAACTTATCCATGAAAAACATATACTCTTTACTTATCATCTTTCTATTCCCTTTAATTCTTGTTTCACAATACGGACCACAGCAGATTATTTCTGCCACTGCAAATGGAGCATATCAGGTTTTTACAGCAGATTTAAGTGGAAATGGTTTTAATGATGTTATAGCTTTATGTAGTACAGACCTTCAAATTAAATGGTATGAAAATTTAGATGGCAATGGCAATTTTGGCCCGGAAACTGTCTTATCAGATACGCCGGCACTTTTTTTATTCTTTGAGGCTGTAGATTTAAATTCAAATGGACATTTGGATATTCTCTATCTCGAAAACAACCCAGCTAGGTTGGTCTGGAAAGAAAATATTGATGGCAATGGCAATTTTGGCCCCGAACAAGTCATTTTAGAAAATCAATCAGCGTTTATAATGGAGGTTAAGACATTTGATTTGAACAGCGACTCACATACTGATATAATCATAAACTTTTCAAATAATTTTTTTGAAAATAATATAGTATGGTTTGAAAATATTGGTGGCACAGGTACTTTTGCTGGACCTATTATACTTGTAGATAATATTTTGAATGCAACCGGCCCTCTCATAGTTGATATTGATAATGACGGATTATCTGACTTGCTTTTATCATACAACAGCTATAATCCGGCAGGAAGATTAGTTTGGTATAAAAATTTAGGCAATCAAACTTTTGGCACCGAACAACTTATTTATCAATTTGATTTTCTCATGTCAGATTGGACAAGTATTGTTGATATTAAATATGTTGATATTAATACAAATGGAAAAAATGACATTGTAATAACTACACACAATGATGATATAGGAACTTTTCTTTACTTGCTTGAAAACATAGACAATCTGGGTACATTTAGCAATTTAATGCCGGTTAATATAGGGTCATTTGCTTTTGATTTTTATGATTTAGACAATGATGGAGATATGGATGTATTGATTTATAACAGGTTTTCCAATTCAATTACTTGGCAAGAAAACATAAATGGTGATGGGGTATTCAGTTCACCAATGCTAATATCTTCTGATGTTTTAAGTCTTAGACATGCTATAGCCGCTAATATCAAGGACAATGGAAACCTTGAAGTTATTTCTGCATCATTTAATGATAATAAAGTGGCCTGGTATGAATATGTAGGACTAAATACAAATGACTTTTCAAAAAATAATTTTAGCATATCCCCCAATCCGACGAAAAATAGTGTGACTTTAAATTCAACTGAAAATTTCTCAGAAATAAGTTTGTATACTATTCAAGGAAGAAAACTTGATTTACAATTAGACGTTAATAAAATTGACATTTCAAATTTAACTCCCGGTATGTATTTGTTAAAAGTAACTTTTGAAAACAATACAGAAGTCACCAAAAAAATAGTGAAGCAATGAGGGATTGATTATCTTTGCATTTCAAAATAAAATTTATGCAACTCCAGTTAATCCCAAAAATAAAACACACTCAATCCAATAACTTCTTTTTACTTGCAGGCCCTTGCGCTATTGAAGGTGAAGAAATGGCATTGCGCATCGCTGAACAAGTATTAAAAATCACAGATAAACTTCAAATTCCCTACATATTCAAGGGCAGTTTTAAAAAAGCCAACCGAAGCCGTATTGACAGTTTTACAGGCATTGGTGATGAAAAAGCTTTGAAAATCCTTCGAAAAGTTTCTGAAACTTTTGATATTCCTACTGTGACCGACATTCATGAAGTGAGTGATGCCGCAATGGCCGCCCAATATGTTGATGTGTTGCAAATCCCTGCCTTTTTAGTTCGGCAAACCGATTTGGTGGTTGCTGCGGCAAACACCGGAAAAGTGGTCAACCTTAAGAAAGGCCAGTTTATGAGCCCTGAAAGTATGAAGCACGCTGTTACAAAAGTGACGGATTGTGGCAACAGTCAGGTGATGGTGACTGACCGCGGCACTATGTTTGGCTATCAAGACATGGTTGTAGACTTCAGGGGTATCCCCACCATGCGCCAATTTGCGCCCACGGTACTTGATGTAACCCATAGTTTGCAACAACCCAATCAAAGCAGCGGTGTTACCGGCGGCAGGCCTGATATGATTTCAACCATCGCCAAAGCAGGTATCGCTGTGGGCGTTGACGGTATTTTTATCGAAACCCATTTTGACCCGGAAAATGCCAAAAGTGACGGCGCTAATATGCTTGACCTGAAATATCTTGAAAAGTTGTTGAGTGATTTGACGGCTATTCGCAAAACGATTTTATCACTTTAACAAGTTTATGACCATTGTCATTTTTGATTGAATTAACATCTATTATTTTTGTGAATCATAAAATACAAACTTATGATTTTTAACAAAATAGCACTCTACAACTGGGAAAACGGCGCATTTATAATGACCATCATATTTGGTTTGGTCATTGCAGGAATAGTAGCGGCCGTTTATCTGATGATGAAAAACGATCAGAAAAAATTAGATGAATAAATTGTTTTACTTTCCGTCTACAAAATTCTGCAAATAGGCAAATCGGGGGGTTAATTTGCCACCTTCGGTAATTTTTGCCCGTTGTAAAATGCCATTTTTATCGTAATTAAAAAAAGCAGGAATAACATGCTCTAAAAACATATCCCCAAAACCTTCACTGGCGTCTTTGGGCAATTCACAAGGCAAATTATCTACAGCCATAACAGTTATAGCCTTGGGAGCATCA
>NZ_JCBCCK010000158.1:0-6606 GCF_059864935.1 Planktosalinus sp. | reverse complement strand
CCTTTATATTCAGGAAATTTTTTGCTCATCGGGTGCTGCATTTTTATAAGGTTGCGAATTTACAAAAAATTAAAAAGCTTAGAACATAAAACTCTTAGAATGTGTACACGAAGTGCTTCAAAACAAAAATAAATATTATCTCTACTGAAATTTTAGTAATTTAGTAAACTCCTATTTAATGGTAATTAAATTTTAACTGAATGAAAAAATTATTTACTCTTTTAGTTTTAGTAATTGCCTCCATTATTACTACAGCTCAAAACCAAGCCCTTCTTGATGAAAGTTGGTTTGTAAAGAGCCTAACCATTAACGGACAAACTACGCAAGCCCCATCCACACCGGAAATGACTATCCAGACTTTTTTTGACACCAATGACATGCTTAACGAAATGTGTTGTGCCGGTCAAATAGCGTTGCAACTTACTTTTGATAACACCCTTCCCTTTTTTCATATTAATAGCATCAGTACTATTATTGAAAGTTGTACTGAAAGTAGCTTAAATAACTTTAGAGACTTGTATATTGATTTTTTTCAAGTCAACACCGTTGATGAATTTGACTATGACATTCAGCAGAATATGGGTGGATTAGGCGATTATCTGAAACTGACAGTCACCAACCCGGCCGGAGACATTATAGAACTTTACAATACCCCCCATGACCTTCAAGTGGATTACTATGTTTTTGGTGATGACCCTCCCTTCCATACCTAGTGGCTTTTAGCTGGCATGTATGTTAATTGGATTCCGATTCAAATTCCTTATTCGATAGCCCAACAAACTACCATAGCTTTTTCAAAAGATGGTAGTTTTAAAAGCCAGATTTGTGGTGAAATTGTATCAAAAGCCGCCTTTATAAATGATGATGGTGGTGGCGAGTTTGGCTCTGGAGATTTTTATATTTTGTGTGAAGAATTATATTTCACACCCGGTAATTGTCAAAATACAACTACTACAGATATTGAGCAACATTACTATAATTTTCTTCAGAACCTTGCAAACGGAAACACTGCTGTTTACCAGAGAGGACATGCGGATTTCGCAGATTTTTGCTGAACTATAGAAATCATAGAACTTTATGACGCGATAACTAACACATACGTCTACTTTGTAGATTGTTTAGAGCCATTGTCAACATATACATTTAACCAACAATCTGCTCTAATAATTTACCCAAACCCCACAAATGATTCAATTACTATTCATACAGCCTTTTGCAGTTCCTGTTCAGTCAAAATTTATAACACTAACGGTAAATTGCTTTACAATCAAAGCTTAAAGGCATCACAAGATAAAATAGATGTGAAACAACTAAGTAATGGGATTTACTTTGTAGTAGTAGAAAATGAATTGGGGGCAAAGCAAATACAGAAGTTTGTGAAAAAATAAGAAGCCCTCCCCAACCCTCCCCAAAGGGGAGGGAGTTTAGAACTCTATAAAAAGCACTTAAAATAAGTTCCCCTCCTTTGGAGGGGTTAGGGGTGGCTTAAAAACTATACTTCACCGCCACAATAAAATTCCTTCCCGGAGCAGCAATTCCTGAAGAATAAGTGCGGTACCGCTGGTCTGTAATATTTTCAAGAGAAGCTGAAAGTTGCAAGGCATTGGTTAATTGATACTGAGTCGCCAGATTGAGGGTGTACCAACCCGGAGAATAGAGGTTTCCATTCTCATCTTCAGGGTAGATTTCCGGTTTGTTGGCTTCTGACGGGGCCAGGTTTTCGGCTCTTATTTGTCCGCTGTAACGGGCAAAAGCATCTACTTTTAGTCGGTTGCGTTTCCAAACCAGGTGGGTATTTCCAAATTGTGGGGGTGCGTGTCGCAATGGGGCTTTGTCGCCATAGTCCATTTCTTCATAACCTTTGGCGATGGTGTAGTTTGTATTTAAACTCAAATTTTCACAAAAGTTGATTTGAACAGTAGCTTCAAAACCATACACTCTGGCGTCAGAAGCGTTTTGAATGGCTTGTACATTGCTTAATTCTCCTTGATAGACGATTTCGGTTTCGCCGTTTAGGTTAAAATCACTTCGCACAAGGGCATTGTCGAGTTTGGTGTAAAAAGTGGCCAATTCCACTTTAAGGATATTATCAAAATTGAGGGTGGCACCTACCTCGCCGTTATAGGAATATTCAGCTTTTAAATTGGGGTTGGGAACGACCACACTTCCAGGTTCTGAATCAAATATTTTTCCGATGTCGTCAATGTTTGGCGCTCGGTAGGCTGTGGCAAGATTTGTTCTCAAACTGAGTATATCACTCGCTTTATAAGTAAACCCAATGCTTCCCGTGAGGTTGCCGGTGTTGATTTGGGCATCATCAAATGGTAGATCATAAAAACGGTTGCCAAATGTAGCGTCTATCTTGAAGTGGCTGTATCTCACACCGGTTTGTAAGGTGGTTTTTGGCGACATTTTCCAAAGCATATTTACATAAGCGGCATAGGATTGCCAGGAGGAACCGTCAGGATAACGGGCAGCTGTTTCTTCCTCTTCATCAGTCAAAATATTGGTTACTTTTCCTGAAGAGCCCACTGCATTTCGTACATATTCCAAACCATAAAAAAGGTCTACCTCATGGATGTTTTTGGTAAAATCTAAGTTTGCTGAAAGCGCATCTACTTGTTCCATGCTATGATACAAATTGGATGAACCCACACTTCGGTTGTTTCTGCTTTCCTCAAAAAACTGATACCCCACGATGAGTTTGGAGTCATCATAAAACAAACTTCTGCTTTTTCGCTCCAGCTGTAAATTTCCTGAAAACCACACTTGCGGACCGTAATACCACTCGGCATCACGCAGGTTGCCATCTCTTTCTCGTGTGAGGCGGTCATAGCGTGAAAAGTCTGAGGTTTCTGAATACAACAGGTTTAAGGTAAAATCCCAAATTTCATTGGGCATAAACCGCACTTTTTGAGCCAGGCTCAACTGGTCATAAGCGGTGGGTTTTTGAACCAGCGGATTTGAATTGGCCACCTGCACATCTTCACCGTCAATTCTTTGGATGTAAAAGTTACGCAGGTAATCGTCGGGGCCGTGTTTTCCCATTCTAAAATCGCCAAAATCACTGTAGGAAATGCTGCTTAAAAAAGCCCATTCCTTAAATCCGAAATTCAAATCGATGTGTCCGGTTTTTTCTTCATTGGCCGTTGAATATCGGGCGATGGCATTGCCCGAAAAAGCCATGCCTTCCTCAAAGGAAAACTTGGGTTTCAGGGTGTAGAAATTCATCACCCCCCCCACGGCATCGCTGCCGTAAACCACTGAGCCGGGGCCGATAATCACTTCGGTGTTTTCTACCACAAAGGGATCGATGGAAAGGATGTTTTGGATGTTCCCTCCCCTGAAAATGGCGGTGTTCATACGCACACCGTCAACGGTCATCAATAATCGGTTTGTTGAAAACCCGCGAATCATCGGACTTCCTCCGCCCATCTGGCTTTTTTGGACAAATACTTTTCCGCTGTTGCTTAACAAGTCGGCTGTGGTTTGCGGTTGGGCAAACAGGGCGTCATCTGCATTGATACTGACAACTGATTGAGAAACTTCCCTCCTGCTTTGCCTGAATTTGGTTACCGAAAGTACAATTTCATCCAGCTGTCCTGTTCCGGGATGAAGTAAAACCTTGTTATTATTTTTTTGGATTTGTGTTTTTGTAAATGAGACCAATTCATAGGAAGTGTGCTGAAAATAAACCGTTTCATTACCCGAAAAGTTGTCAAGATTAATCTTTCCGTCAAGGTCTGAAATACCGTTTTTGGTTTTGTTGTAATTGTAAAAAGCCACACCCGGAACAGGCTCTTTGGTTTCTGAGTCAAGAATGTAAACCTCTTGACCAAAGACAAAAAATCCTGAAAAAATCAGAAGCAAAACAGTTAATTTATGTGGCATGGTCAGTTA
Organism: Planktosalinus sp.; assembly: GCF_059864935.1. Taxonomy (NCBI): domain Bacteria; kingdom Pseudomonadati; phylum Bacteroidota; class Flavobacteriia; order Flavobacteriales; family Flavobacteriaceae; genus Planktosalinus; species Planktosalinus sp. The sequence goes on along the minus strand of NZ_JCBCCK010000158.1, from coordinate 2,706 downwards.
AAAATTTGATTTAAAACCGAAAGCGAATTTGGTGTTTTAAACCCTTGAAGGTGTAATTGAAAATAAAGCAACAACAGTTGCAAACACGCCTCGCGCTCTTTTTTTGTTGGTTTTAAGTCTTTCAAGGCATCAAAATTTGTGCCGAAAAGCCTTTTAAAAAGCGGGTTTTCAGAATTTGCTTCGACGCAATAGATGTTTGTGACTTCGGTTTGAAAAATGCCGTCTATAAGGTTAAAAACAGGAAGTGCTACTGTTGAATCATCCGGATAGAACCCCAAAAAGTCTGAAAGTTTTAGAAGAAACAGTAAATGAAAGTTTGCAATATGTTCGTTTTCATCCAGCCAGATGAATGCTTGTTCAAGAAAATCAAACAGCTTTTCATTTTTTTCTTCTTCGACAATGCATTGTTTCAACACTTCCGACAGAAAAAGCACCAGCGAAGATTTTACCACTTGATTGTGAAGTGTATGGTATGGCCGGGAAACTTTCGCATCAAGCAAATACTCGAGCGTGCCTTTATTCTTGTGGTTTGCACTGATGTCGAGTAAAGTGAGTGGTTGAAAATAAGCCGTCCTGAACTTGCCTTTTTTTGATTTTAAAATGCCTTTGAGAATGTAGCTTTTAATGCCTTCGGCTTTGGTAAAACATTTGACAATCAGGTCTGCCTCGCCAAATTTAACAGTAGAAATCACTATGGCCGGCGTTGTGACGAGCATTATCTTACAATCATTACTTTGGCAATATTGGTTTCGGTGCCATCATCGGTGGTCGCCATAATAAAATAAACTCCTGAAGACACTTTATATTTTCCAAAAGCACGAGTATCCCACTGAATGCTCCCACCTTCTGCCACACGTTCAAACACGAGATTGCCATTCACATCGGTGATTTTAACATTGGCTCTTGCGGTGAGCCCGTCGATGGTGACGTTTCCGGTAAATTGGGGTCTCACCGGATTTGGAAAAGCCCTAAGAGACCTCAGGTTGTCACGTGGGGCCGTGGTTGTACCTTTATAGGCCACTAATCCATTCCCGGCAGCAAAATAGACCACCCCACTATCCGGATCGATGGCAATATCTAAGACGTTGTTTGAGGGTAATGGCGAATTGTCTTTAGTAAATCTCAATAGTGTTTCTTGCCCGTTTGCAGAAACATAAAACACCCCTGATGATGCTGTAGCAATCCATTTGTTGTTGGCACCATCTACTGCTATGTCTGTAATTGACTGTTGGAACAACAATTCCTGTGGAACGCCGTCGTCATCAAGAATGATAATGGGCTGGGCGTCAACATTGGTGTTTTCCTGAAAAAATCCACTTGTGTTAAACAATACCCGCAAACCTCTTAATGTGCCGATCCATACTTGATTTCTATTGTCAATAGCGACTGCTCTAACACTCTTATCAGGCAAATTTCCATTTCCTAATTCTTCCCCTATTTTTTTAAATTGGTTTGTGTTTGGGTTAAACCCTATCAAGCCGTTTATACTACCGCCAAAAAAAATATTGCCTTCCCTGCTTATATCCAGTTTATTAAGTCCTGTTTCATTTATAGGCTGAGGGATAACACTGGTGATATCAAAGCCTTGTATTTGTCCTCCAGTGTTCAAACGGTGTAAACCTTTAGTTGCTCCAGATTGTACAAACCACAAATTACCATTGCCGTCAAATTCTGAACCATAAATTCGAATATCACCTAATGGATTATTTGGAGTTATAAAACCGCGTTCAATACTTGAATTTGTATCATCATATAAAATTGATGGAATTTTATTTTCAATCTTTAAAAGCCCGCTAAACATAGAGCTGGCATAAACCTCAGTGGGATTGTTAGGATTGATTTTAACATGGGTAATCGCTACAGCATCCAAAACACCTTCATAAGGAATATTCGTCCATTCATTATTTTCAAAATGGCTGATGCCTCTTCGGTTGGGATTGAGCGGATAAGGGTTGAAAAATAACGACACTGCACCATATACCACCCAAAGCTGGCCCGGCGTGGCATCAATGGCAAACGGACTGTTTAACAATGGCCCTTCAGGAAGAATCTGGTTGGCTTCATTTCCGTTAAACGGAACTTCTAAAACCCCGAACTGTTGTGTGGCTAAGTACACTTTTTCATTATAAGCCAATGAGTTTGAAAGTGTATATTGAAAATCAACAACATTATTTACTGTCGATACTTGATTCATTAGAACGTCAAAAACTGTTGATCTTGTGTGAGAAGTAACTGTTAAAAAATTATCAGACGTATAAATGTTTTTATTTGCTTGAGGAAAAGTGGCAACAACCGTAATATTTCCATTTGTCAATCGCAGTAGCCTTGAGTTAAAATCTATTCCATAAAGCTGATCTCCAAATGATTGAATTCCTAAAATGCCAAATGGATAAAAATCATTCCATTCTTGAAAATTGATGAGGTTTGGGTTATTTACATTGGCGGCTTTCACCTTGTTGTTCATAGCCGCATAGATTATTCCGTCTTGAACAGTTACCTGATTCACACCAACCTGAGTTCCTATGTCTCCAATAAAATAAGTGTCCCCAAACTCCAGTTTGGTAAGGTCATATACTGAAATACCAAATTCTGTTGAGATGTACACATTGCCGCTAAACTCATAAAAATGGTTGATCCGCTTTTGGTTTGGGGGGATTGTAGGTTTGTTTAAAATATCAATAACCCTTAAAACGGTATTGTCATCAA
>NZ_JCBCCK010000148.1:0-1311 GCF_059864935.1 Planktosalinus sp. | reverse complement strand
AGTGAATTTTAGTGAAGAAAAGGATTATTTTGTATTTAGCGTAAGCGATCAGGGTAAAGGTATTGATAATTCGGTCATTAAGAACCTGGATACCAGAGAGGAATTAATGAGCACTTATGGAACAGAAGGTGAAAAAGGTACTGGAATAGGTTTGAGAATCGTAAAAGATTTTATCAACTTACACAACGGAAAATTGGAATTTTCAATGAATGAACCATCCGGAACTTTGGTAACGGTTAAACTCCCGAAGGACTTAAAGCCATCATAATAGAAAAATTTAGTATGTAATGATATAAATTAAATAAGCCAGATAAAGCAGTATAAATACCATACCCTCCCAGCGATCAATTCTCCTGTGTTTTCCGGTGAAAATAAATACAAACAACAATACTGAAGCCAGTATATTGACCATAAAATCTACACTAGACGATTTTTCAACAACTATTGGAGTAATAAATCCTGAAACTCCCAATACAAAGAAAATATTAAAAATATTGGACCCCACTACATTTCCAATGGCGATGTCCACATTCTTTTTTCTAACAGCAGCTATCGATGTGGCTAGTTCCGGCAGTGAGGTCCCAATGGAAACTACAGTAAGTCCAATAACACGGTTTGATATACCAATGAGTTCTGCTAATGATACAGCATTGGTCACTATTAACCTTCCTCCAATTATAAGACCCGCAAGACCAATAACTATAAAAAGAAGCGATTTTAAAATGCTGTAATTTAAAATTTCAGTGGACTCAGTGGATTTCTCACTTTTTGAAACACCAATGTTATACACTAAAAAAACCGCAAAAAATAGAAGAAGAATCAATGAATCACTCCTTGAAATCAAGCTCTCAAAACTTTGGTCAAGAAAAACATCTGCTGAAATGACAAAAGCCACCAATGCGGCAAGTAAACTTAAAGGCACTTCATACCAGGTAGTATTGCTTTTTACTGTAAGCGGATATATAATCGCACAAATACCAAGAATTCCTAAAACATTAAAAATATTACTTCCCAAAACATTGCCCACTACCATTTCGGTTTTTCCATTTACAGCTGCGATTGCGTTTACAACCATTTCAGGGGCAGAAGTGCCAAAAGCGACTATGGTTAAGCCTATTACAATATTTGGAATCCCAAATTTAGCAGCAAGTGAAGATGAGGCATCAACAAGTTTGTTTGCCCCAAAAATTAAAACCAAGAAGCCGGCTAACAATAAGACTATATCAATCAAAGTGATAAAATTTAATAAGTGTATTATTTAGTAACTCTCACACTGTCCGGCACCAAAACGGTATAATCACCACCATTTCT
>NZ_JCBCCK010000133.1:0-3053 GCF_059864935.1 Planktosalinus sp. | reverse complement strand
AAATATTAATGCAGCACAAAAAGCTTTCGAGAAAAGCAGCTAAAAAAGAAGCCCTTTTGCTTTTTGAAAAAGTAAAACTTCCAAATCCTGAAGAACTTTTCAGAAAGTACCCACATCAAATCAGTGGGGGGCAAATGCAACGCGTGATGATTGCTATGGCCATTGCCTGCAAACCTCAAGTTTTAATTGCTGACGAGCCCACAACTGCCCTCGATGTAACAGTTCAAAAGGAAATCATCCAACTTCTTAAAGACCTTCAGCAGGAAACAAATATGAGTGTCATTTTCATCTCTCATGACCTGGCACTGGTGTCTGAAATTGCCGACCGTGTTTTGGTGATGTATCAGGGAAAAGTTGTGGAGGAAGGACAAATACGGGATATTTTTCACAATCCAAAAGAAGATTATACAAAAGCTTTGCTCAACTCCCGCCCTTCACTTGATGAACGTGTTGAAAAACTGGCCACTATAAAAGATTTTCTTCAAAACAGTTTTGACAAAAAAGTGGTTACAAAAGAACAACGCACTCAGGCACACAAAGCACTTTACAGTCAAAAGCCTTTGCTTGAAGTCAGAAATCTTGAAAAGGAATACTACGCCAATGCCGGATTTTTCAGAGATAAAAAGGTGACAAAAGCTGTCAACGATGTAAGTTTTGAACTGTATGAGGGTGAAACTTTAGGTCTCGTTGGCGAATCAGGCTGCGGAAAATCCACTCTGGGAAAGGCCATACTTCAACTTGACAAAGCTACACGGGGGAACATTTATTACAGGGGTAAGGAAATTTCCGCTTTAAGCGAAAGCGAATTCAAAAAATTCAGGAAAGAGATACAAATCATTTTTCAGGATCCATATTCTTCACTAAACCCAAGGGTTTTGGTGGGCGAAGCAATCCTTGAGCCTTTGCAAGTGCACAATCTATACCTAAACAATAAGAAAAGAAAACAACGGGTAATTGAGTTGTTGGATCAGGTAGGATTGGATGAAAGTTATTATCACAGATATCCGCACCAACTCTCCGGTGGGCAAAGGCAACGTGTGGGTATAGCCCGAACAATTGCTCTGGAACCCAAATTGATTATTTGTGACGAATCAGTTTCTGCTTTGGATATCTCCGTTCAGGCGCAGGTGCTGAATTTGTTAAACGATTTAAAAGAAAAATACCAGTTCAGTTATTTGTTTATTTCACACGATTTAGCTGTGGTCAAATTTATGGCTGATCAATTGATGGTGATGAATGCCGGAAAAATAGAAGAAATGGGGGAAGCAGATGAAATTTATGCAAATCCGTTGAAGGAGTATACTAAAAAATTGATTGAGGCGATACCTAAGGGGAAATAGGGCTGAAAACTGAGATTTCCGCCTCTACCTTCAGTAAACTTTCGGCAGACAAGTGCGCGGAAATAAAAAAATCCCGTTCTAACCTCACAAAGAACGGGATTTTGACCTTTAAATCTGAAAATGTCAAACAGATTTGGGGTTTATTTTTAGTTAAACAACAATTTTAAAATTCCTGTTCAACTTTTATAGCTTAGGTTAAGTAAGCCGGTTTAATTTGGGACTGTAAAAATGCAAACAAAAAATCGTTTTTAACGATGAAAGGCGTATATTTTCGATGTATTACACGTTTTTTTAACATTTAAGTGCTATTTTGCTTACTTTTTATAAACAAAAAACCTGTATTTAGATTTTCTCTCTGATTTTTTGAAAGGAGTTGTTTATTCAACAATCATTACAATACAAAGACAGTTTATCAACTTGTAGAATAGCTTAATAAAAACTCTCCTCTTTTCATAGTTGCTTACATCACTTGATCATTCAGAAGTTGTAACGTTTATTATAATCTGGGGAAGGTCTATACTCAAAAATGGATTGCTGCTTTTCCAAAGAAGAAATAAAACTGATAAAATTGAGATTTCCGCCTCTACCTTCAGTAAACTTTCGGCAGACAAGTACGAGGGAATAAAAAAATCCCGTTCTAACCTCACAAAGAACGGGATTTGACCTTTAAATCTGAAAATGTCAAACAGATTCGGGGTTTATTTTTAGTTACATCAATAAAAACACTTTTTTGGTTACGTAAAGCACACTATTTAATAGTAAAAAAGTAGGTTTTACTTTTTGCATTAACGTCTGAAATTGTTTTTTGACTTTTGCCATCATTTCAAATCCATTTAGTTGTTTTTACTTTTATAACTTACATAGCTTAGGTTAAGTAAGCTGGTTTGATTTGGGTTTGTAAAAATGCAAATAAAAAATCGTTTTTCACGATAAAAAGCATATTTTTTCGATATACTGCATCTTTTTTTAACATTTGTGTCATATTTTACTGCTTTTTGGATCAAAAAAAAACCCTGATCAGGGTCTTTAATATTTCAAGATTTTGTTTATTATTGTTTTCGCTTACACGGAAATTTGCATTTCAGGAATTTCTCCTTCTACAATTAAAGTGCCCTCAGTTGCCTTTTGGACATCCTCAACTGAAACACCCGGTGCTCTTTCAAGCAGTTTAAAGCCTTTATCTGTAATTTCCATAACTGCAAGATCGGTAACAACCTTTTTGACACATTTAACACCTGTTAAAGGTAAAGAACACTTTTTAAGTAACTTAGATTCTCCTGCCCTGTTAGTATGCATCATTGCCACAATAATATTTTCAGCTGAAGCGACCAAATCCATGGCACCGCCCATTCCCTTTACCATTTTTCCTGGAATTTTCCAGTTGGCAATGTCGCCGTTTTCATCAACCTCCATCGCGCCGAGTATGGTCAAATCAACGTGCTGACCTCTAATCATTGAAAAACTCATAGCCGAATCAAAGAATGACGCTCCGGGCAATGTAGTGATTGTTTGTTTACCGGCATTGATTAAATCAGGGTCTTCTTCTCCTTCAAACGGGAATGGCCCCATACCTAAAACACCGTTTTCACTTTGAAATTCGACGTTAATATCATCACGCACAAAATTGGCCACCAGGGTTGGGATTCCAATTCCGAGATTTACATAGTAACCATCTTTGACTTCTTGCGCTATGCGTTGAGCGATTTGTTCTTT
>NZ_JCBCCK010000131.1:0-5435 GCF_059864935.1 Planktosalinus sp. | reverse complement strand
GGAAATTCAATAAAAATATAACCGGAATAGTATAGGAAAATCTTAAATTTACCCTACAAAATAGATTTTAAAACGACAAATTAACTACTTGCGGATTTGAGGTATAATTTAATACTAAGGTGGGTTCTAAATGATTTTTTTGTTGTCTCATAAAAGACAAAGACCCTAAAAAAAATCTCACACCCTATACAAATATATATAAGTTTGAAACTTTTAACTAAACATTAAACCTAAAATGCATCACATCACCGTCCTTAACTATGTATTCCTTCCCTTCCACTCTCATTTTTCCGGCTTCTTTGACTTTGGCTTCGCTGCCAAAATGAACATAGTCATCATAAGCAATGACTTCAGCACGAATAAATCCTTTTTCAAAATCGGAGTGAATCACTCCGGCGGCCTGTGGTGCAGTAGAACCAATGGGAATGGTCCAGGCACGCACTTCTTTAACTCCGGCAGTGAAATAGGTTTGTAGCTTCAGTAATTTATATGCTGAACGAATGAGTTTTGCAGAACCGGCTTCGTCAAGTCCCAGGTCTTCCAAAAACATTTGGCGCTCTTCATAGGTTTCCAGCTCAGTTATGTCAGCTTCAGTGCCAACGGCCAGAACCAAAACTTCTGCATTTTCATTCTTGACATTTTCCTTGATGAGGTCCACATACTTATTTCCTGAAGCAGCTGAATCTTCATCTACATTGCAAACATACATCACCGGCTTGTCAGTAATAAACTGGGCTGGTTCTACAAAATCTTCACGTTCTTCATTGGTCAAATCAATAGCTCTTACAGAAACTCCTGCTTCCAATCCGGATTTGACTTTCATTAATGCTGTTTCTTCTTTTTGGGCGTCTTTGTTTCCGGTTTTTGCGGCACGCTTTACTTTTTCCAGTTTTTTATCTACGGTTTCCAGGTCTTTCAGTTGCAACTCCATATCAATGGTTTCCTTATCCCTGATTGGGTTTACAGACCCGTCAACGTGCACAATATTGTCATTGTCAAAACATCTCAAAACATGCAGAATCGCATCAGTTTCCCTGATGTTTGCCAGGAATTGATTGCCCAACCCTTCACCTTTGCTGGCGCCTTTAACCAATCCGGCGATATCCACAATTTCAACAGTTGCTGGAAGAACTCGTTCAGGGTTTACAAGTGACTCCAGTTTTTGCAATCTGAAATCCGGAACATTAACGACACCTATATTGGGTTCGATGGTACAAAACGGAAAGTTGGCACTTTGCGCTTTGGCATTGGACAAACAATTGAACAAAGTGGATTTACCTACATTGGGAAGACCTACAATTCCGGCTTTCATCTGCTTAAAATATTTATTTTTAAAGGCTGCAAAGATACACCTTCAATTGAATTTTCAGGAATAAAAAAAAGATGTTTGCCAAAAATGACAAACACCTTTTCTTGTACTTTGAATATTATAGAATATTATGGAGCCGGATAAATGTAATTCGCCTCAAAACTTAAAGGAATTCCAAGCCACCAATAAACTAATAAAAAGATGGTCCAGGTAATTGCAAATATAACTGAATAAGGTAGCATCATTGAGATCAGTGTTCCTATTCCCATTCCTTTGACATAACGTTGACTGAAGACAACTACCAACGGAAAATAAGGTAATAATGGAGTAATAATATTAGAAACTGAATCCCCTACGCGATATGCTGCCTGTGTAAGGTCAGGTGAAATACCCAGTTGCATTAACATGGGAACAAAGATAGGAGCAATAAGCGCCCATTTTGCCGAAGCAGACCCCACCATTAAATTCACAAATGCACTAAGAATAACAATTCCAACAATTGTGATTTGTCCGGGGAGTTCAAGTGCCTGAAGGAAGTTAGCTCCTTTAATTGCAATTAAAAGACCAATATTTGAGCGTGAAAAAGCATCTATAAAAAGTGCACAGAAAAAGGCCATTACAACATAATAACCCATACTTTCCATGGACTTTGTCATGCTTTTTATCAAATCTCTTGAGGATTTATATCGACCTGATACAAAACCAAAAACAAGTCCCGGAATTAATAACAAGACAAAGATCAAGGGTACAATTGCCTTCATTAAAGGCGCATGAAACGAAGTGAGGGTTTGGATTTCGGGATCCACCATATCAGGACCTCTAAGGGCAGAATTTTCCGGGTATGCCCACAAAAACAATCCTACAATACCTAAAACCATAGCCAAAAGCCCCATCCAGAAAGCTTTACTTTCTTTGGATGTTACCTTTTCCATTTTAGGCATTTGATCTTCATCACCATCTACTTTAACTTTTGAAAGCCTGGGTTCGATAATTTTATCTGTAACCCACCAACCAACAAGTACAATCAATAAAGTTGATGCAGAGGTGAAATACCAGTTATTTAAAGGGTTTAAATTAATCGCAGGATCAAGGATTCTGGCCGCCTCAAGCGTAAAACTCATAATGAGCGGATCAATGGCCGAAGGTATAAAGTTTGCCGAAAATCCTCCGGAAACACCGGCAAAAGCAGCTGCAATCCCGGCCAAAGGATGGCGACCTGCAGCATAAAAAATAACACCCCCCAGCGGGATAACAAGCACATAACCGGCATCTGCAGCTGTGTGACTAACGATGGCTATTAAAATAAGCATCGGGGTAAGCAGCTGTTTGGGGGTAAAGTTTAAAAGTTTTTTCAAACCGGCGTCAATCCAACCGGAATGCTCTGCTACCCCAACCCCAAGCATGGCAACCAAAACAATTCCCAATGGAGCAAAAAGCACGAAGGTATTTACCATACTCGCAAGAAATCCGGCTAATTGGGTTCCTGTAAGTAAATTTTGAACATTCAAACTATTTCCGGTCATAGGGTGAATTTCCCCAAAATCAAATGGGGACAGAATTGCCGATAAAACCCATACGAAGATGAGCAAATAGAAAAATAAAATTGCAGGATCGGGTAATTTATTCCCCATTTTTTCAACTAAATCAAGTGCTTTGTTTAGAAAGCCTTTTTTCTTGACCACTTCAGCTTCTTCCATATTTAAATTAGGTAGTTAGTTAATGAAGATGCTAAAATAGAAAAATAAGCTAAACGGGAGATATTTATGAATAAAACTTTTATTCTAAATTTTCAATGATCAATATTAAACAGTTTTACACTATTTACGAAGACTTTATATTATATTTTTATTTTTTTAACTAAAGAAACATTACCTTTCAATATTAATAACCATAAATTTAATTAATTATGAAAAATGTTTCGATTTTGGCCGTCGTTTTTGGTTTAATATTCTCCTCAACAATTTTTGCTCAAAATATTGAGAATGTTAAAAAAGAAACTACAGTAAAAAAAGTAACTGTAAAAGACACAGATGTTCAAACTGTAGTGGAAAAAGAAGTGGATGAGACTGTTAATACCATAGAAGTTGAAGGAACTAACGAAACCAATCAAAAGTCTGCAGAAAAAATCAAGAAAGATCAAAAGGTGAAAAACGTAGATGTTATTGATGAAGGAGTTAATGTTGAGAATCAGATAAAAATTGAAAAAGCAAAAATAGAAGAAGCCAAAAGAATTGATGCTCAACAGCGAGGCGTTCCAATTCAAACAAAAAAGGATTCTACATCTTTAAAGAAATACCAAAAGGATGGGGGTAAATAAGTTACCTATCAAACTCAATCATTTTTTAACAAACCCGGCTATTTTTTTAAAGTCGGGTTTTTATGTTTAATTTAGCACCCTTACTCATTTGTTTATGAAAAAAATAAGCTTGCTTGTAATTTTTGTTTTGACATTTAATTTTTTAAATGCTCAACATAAAAAAGCTTACACCATTTACAAAGCTGATGGAACCCCTGCAGACTATTACCAAATGCTTGAAGCTGTTAACCAAAGTGATATCACCCTTTTCGGCGAACAGCACAACAGCGCCATTGCACATTGGTTACAGTTGGAATTAACTTCAGATTTATTGAATAAAAGCGGTGTAACACTGGGAGCTGAAATGTTTGAAAGAGACAATCAGGAAGCCCTAAACAGTTATTTAATCGGTGAAATTGATCAAAAAGGCCTTGATACACTTGCACGCTTGTGGTCAAACTATAAAACCGATTATGCGCCGCTTGTCAATTTGGCAAAAAATCACAACACTGAATTTATTGCCACAAATATTCCCAGACGCTATGCCAGTATGGTTTTTAAAAATGGTTTTGAAGCACTGGACACATTGTCAACCAAAGAAAAAAATTGGGTTGCTCCCCTACCCATTGCTTTTGATCCCGATTTGCCAACATATCAAAATATCCTTACCATGATGGGCGACCACGGCACCCCGGAACTCATCAAAGCCCAAGCAATCAAAGACGCTACAATGGCTCACTCCATTTTGGAAAATAAAATTGAAAATCAACTCTTTTTGCATTACAATGGTGCTTATCACAGCGATTTTTATGAAGGGATTGTCTGGTATCTGAAACTTTCTGAACCCAATTTAAAATATTTGGTTATTTCAACTGTTACTCAAAAAGATATTAATTCATTTGAGGAAAAACATTTATATAAAGCTGATTTTATCATTGTTGTCGATGAAAATGTAACCACAACCTATTAGCATGAAATTAATTGTAAAAAGTTTTTTGTTTCTTTTTATACTGAATGTCGTTCAGGCTCAAGAAATAGCAGTACTCAAATACAACGGTGGAGGTGATTGGTATGCCAATCCCACATCCCTGCCAAATTTAATTGCCTTTTGCAACCAAAACATTAACACCAGGATCAATCCAACTCCTAAAACTGTGGAAACGGCCAGTGTTGAACTATTTCAATACCCTTTTGTGCATATGACGGGGCACGGAAATGTTTATTTCACTCCCGAAGATATATCCAACCTGAGAAACTATTTAATTAGTGGTGGTTTTTTACATATCGATGACAATTATGGAATGGATAAATTTTTAAGGCCTGAACTCAAAAAACTATTCCCTGATAAGGAACTTGAAGAACTCCCTGCCAATCACCCAATATTTACTTATCATTACAAATTTCCCAATGGCTTGCCTAAAATTCACGAGCACGACAATTTACCACCACAGGCATTTGGTATTTATCATGAAAATAGATTAGTTTTACTTTATACTTATGAAACCGATTTGGGAAATGGATGGGAAAGCCCTGAAGTGCACAACAATCCCGAAGCAGTCAGGTTAAAAGCCCTACAAATGGGGGCCAATATTATCAAGTATGCTTTTGAAAACTAACCAACTTACATTACTATGATTCAGTCAGATGAAATCACCAAGGGCATCCTAAAGGCTGTTGCTGTTGTTTTTGGCTTTGTTGTTTTAGCCTGGTTTCTTTACAAAACACAAAGTGTTTTGGTTTATTTAGCCCTTTCAGGAGTTGTAACCTTGATAGGCAGGCCCATTATCAAGTTTATGAAGGAGAGGCTTAAATTCGGTAATTTAATGTCTG
>NZ_JCBCCK010000517.1:0-3433 GCF_059864935.1 Planktosalinus sp. | reverse complement strand
CGGGTTTTTGTATTGATCCATTTCCCCACCGGATAAAACACCAGTACTATACTGATGCTGTTGATTATGCTTTGCAGCGCGGCTGTTTTTAAAGAAACATCTTTTCCAAAATGGGTGTCCAGTACCCCGTCAAAATGTGTATTGGTCAATGAAGCACAAACCACACCCAAAATAGCAGTAACAAGTCCAAAGGCGAGGAGCTGCTGCTCACTATACCTTTTAAACGGATTAAAGAGTAGTATCTTCATGGGATTGCAATAGTTTTATTTTTTCAATCAAGTCATCCAGTTTGTTTCTGATGGTGGGGTAGCTGTTGTTCATTTGCAGGGCCATTTCTTTCAGGCTTCCACTGTTCATCAAAAACTGAAGGATAAATTCCTGTTCGTCTGGTTGAAGTTTTAAAAACACAGGCATAGTGTAATTGCCGTTCACTGTTGTGGCACAATGGTCACAAAGCAACTGCGACACTTTTAAAGCATCATTGCACGCGGGACAATGAATGGGCAATTTTGGCTGCATGATTAAATAAAGTTAAAGCAAATGTAAATAAAATTTAGATTTATTTCAATATAGTTGTATTTTTTTATTTTGTAAACACTATTCAATTTTTACTTACCTTTAACTATATACAAACTAAATATTTAACTTATGAAACCACTTGGAACAATTTTATTGATATTAGGTGCATTAGGAACCATAATTTTTGGTATTCAGGCGATTCAGGACTCAGAAAGCTTTAGTTTTTTGGGTATGGATATCGCTGTAAGCACAGCTAACTGGACACCGGTTATAATTAGTGTGATCATACTAGTGGTGGGGTTGGTGCTTACTTTTAGGGGGAAGAAGGCTTAAATGGATTGAGAATATTTTTTGATTGACTTAGGTTTTCTTTTTTTTAAGGATTATCTATCGATGATCCCTTGAAATCCAAAACAGGAAATGCATCAAGCCGTGCCTATCGGCCCGGGCGCCTTAAAACAACAAAACCCTCCTGCGCTTTCTCATAAATTCGAAAGCTTCGGAGGGCGAAGCCCTTTGATAGAATTTTATAAAGCCAACAAACAAAATTTTATACTAATCTTTTATTCCTAAATGCAATTCCGGAACCTGATTTCAGGTACTTCTCAAAATTATAAGCTGTGTATTTATTGGTAAATGTTATCTGTGTAACAATTGAAACCGGTAATTTCATTACGGTTGATTTTACTTGTCCTTTATTGTGTTGTTCAAATCTTCTTTCCAGATTATCAGTACATCCGGTATAAAATGAATTGTCATTACAAAGCAAAATATAGACATGCCAAAGCTTTTCATTCTTTACATACATAAGCATAACTTTTAATGATAGAATTAAAAGTATTAAAAAATTTGAAGTGAAAGAAAATTTACCTGTAAGTGGACTGCGTCCACCGAAGCCCTTCTGAGCCCTCAGAGGGAAAGGTAAATTAAAAATCAAGGAAAAAAGAAGCCCTCCTGCGCTTTCTCGTGAACTCGCAAGCTACGGAGGGCGAAGAAGGGCGAAGGTGGAGCCGGAGGGATTCGAACCCTCGTCCAAACAAGGAATACAATAACTTTCTACACGCTTAGTTTTTTATTGGTTTTCGTGGCAACACCGGGAAAAAACACCCAAAGTTGCCCTTATTCTCAATTAAGTTTCGAAAACACATCGAGACCCTGTGATTTCTAGGTTTACTTTTACGATGTCCCTTGATCAATTGCCGCAAACCAAGGCCGTTGAGAGACATCCTGCTTATCCGCCTTGCGGACCGAGGCATTATCCTACTGTAATTCGGATTATGCAGCTAGGGCGTAGTTATCTTCGCCGTTTAAAAAGTGTGAATTATGAGATTTACGAGCTGTAACCCAGCGCTCGGCGTGCTTACTATTCCATTCATCTTGCTGTCAAAACCAGTCGACCCCGTGAATGGATTTTTCGCTTAAAGCGAAATGCAAAGATACATCACAAAATCCTATCTTTGCAACTTTGTTAAGAGTACTCAAAAAACATTCCAAAATGACCTTAAAGATTGCAATCATCAAAGAACGTAAAAATCCGCCTGACAAACGTGTCGTGTTTTCGCCGGAAAAGTGTCAGGAAGTCATCAATCGATTTCCTGAAGTTCATTTCAAAGTGGAACCTTCTGACATTCGGGTTTTTCCTGACAGCACTTACCGCGAAAGAGGAATTGAGGTGACCGATGACGTTTCAGATTGTGATGTCATGCTGGGAGTAAAAGAAGTGCCCATTTCGGCTTTGATTCCCAATAAAAAGTATTTTTTCTTCAGTCATACCATCAAAAAACAACCCTATAACCGTAATTTATTACGTGCCATACTTGATAAAAACATTGAGTTGTATGACCACGAAACCATAGTCATGGAAAATGGGCATCGTCTTATCGGTTTTGGACGTTATGCCGGACTTGTGGGTGCTTACAACGGATTCAGAGCAATGGGTTTGAGAGACAAGCTCTTTAATTTACCTAAAGTTGAACACCTTGCTGACCTCGATGCTGTGAAAGCTGAACTGGATAAAATCACTTTACCAAACATTAAAATTGTACTTACCGGAAGTGGAAAAGTGGCCAATGGTGCCAAGGAAATCCTCGACCATTTAAAAATCGAAGAAGTAACAGTTGAAGACTATTTAAATAAGGATTTTAATCAGGCTGTATATTGTCTTATCGATGTAATGGATTACAACAAACGCAGAGACGGAAAACCCGGAGATAAAAGAGCGTTTTTCAAAGACCCTTCAGGATATGAAAGTAATTTTATGCGTTTTGCCAAAGTAAGTGACATGCTGATTACCGGTCATTTTTATGGTGATGGAGCGCCCTATTTGTTTACACGAAAAGAGGCCAAACACCCCGAATTCAAAATCAGTCTTGTTGCTGATATTTCATGTGATATCGACGGACCTGTTGCCTGCACCATCAGGTCTTCAACCATCGCCGAACCTTTTTACGGCTACGATCCTCAAACTGAAAATGAAGTTGATTTTGATGCTCCCAAGGCTATAACTGTTATGGCTGTAGATAATTTGCCTTGTGAATTGCCCAAAGACGCCAGTGAAGGTTTTGGGGATATGTTTTTAGAGCATGTTATTCCTGCTTTTTTTAGTTACGATAAAAATGGCATTTTACAACGGGCAAAAATTACCGAAGGTGGCAAATTAACCCCCCGATTTGCCTATTTGCAGAATTTTGTAGACGGGAATTAAGAACCTTTATTTATCTAATTTTTTCCGATCGTTTTTCATCATCAGATACACGGCACCAATTATTGCAGCTATGACCAGACCAAATATTACAGTCATTATAAATGCGCCGTTTTCCCAGTTGTAGAGTGCTGTTTTGTTAAAAATCATAAGTTTGTATTTTATGATTCACAAAAATAATAGATGTTAATTCAATCAAAAATGACAATGGTC
>NZ_JCBCCK010000514.1:0-3472 GCF_059864935.1 Planktosalinus sp. | reverse complement strand
TCTTTATCCATCGGTGAAGGCAAATAACGACATACGGCATCTAATAAGAATTGAACTCCTTTATTTTTGAAAGCAGAACCACATATCATAGGTATGATACTCATATCCATAACTGCAGCTCTCAAAGCAGCGTGCACTTCGTCTTCTGTAATTGAATCTTCATCTTCCATGAATTTCTCCAGAAGGTTTTCATCATAAGCAGCAACTTCTTCGATTAGTTTAGCTCTGTATTGAGCAACTTCTTCTTTTAATTCCTCCGGGATAGCAATTACATCAAAAGTAGCTCCCTGTGTTTCTTCATGCCAAACAATAGCACGGTTTTTCACTAAGTCAACGATTCCTTTAAAATCCAGCTCATCGCCAATAGGTAATACAATAGGAACAGCATTTGAACCAAGCATTTCTTTTACTTGTTTACAAACATTTAAAAAGTCAGATCCCTGACGGTCCATTTTGTTAACAAAGCCCATTCTTGGCACTTTGTAGTTGTCTGCCAGTCTCCAGTTTGTTTCAGATTGAGGTTCAACACCATCAACTGCACTAAACAAAAAAACCAACCCGTCAAGTACACGCAGTGAACGGTTTACCTCTACGGTAAAGTCAACGTGACCGGGAGTATCTATAATGTTGAAATGGTAGTCTTTGGCATCGGGAGTTGGCTCAGCGTTTTCCATCGGAAAAACCCACTTACACGTTGTTGCGGCAGAAGTAATGGTGATACCTCTTTCCTGCTCTTGTTCCATCCAGTCCATAGTGGCAGCTCCATCGTGAACTTCTCCCATTTTATGACTTACACCGGTATAGAAAAGAATACGCTCAGTAGTTGTTGTTTTTCCTGCGTCAATATGCGCAGCGATCCCAATATTTCTTGTATATTTTAAATCTCTTTGTGCCATTGTAAATTAAAATCTAAAGTGTGAGAATGCTTTGTTTGCTTCAGCCATTTTGTGTGTATCCATACGCTTTTTTACAGCTGCGCCTTCCTCTTTTGCCGCAGAAATTACTTCGCTGGCAAGTCTTTGTGCCATTGACTTCTCATTTCTCTTTCTCGAATAAGAAATCAACCACTTCATAGCGGTTGAGATTTTTCTGTCGGGTCTGATTTGCATTGGAATTTGGAAGGTAGCTCCACCCACTCTTCGGCTTCTTACTTCAACGTGGGGCATTACATTTGACAATGCATCTTTCCACAGTTCAAGAGCCGATTTTTCTTCGTCTTGTTTCTTTTCTTCCACAATGTCCATGGCATCGTAGAAAACTTTAAAGGCAACCGATTTTTTACCATCGTGCATCATCATGTTCACAAAGCGTGTAACAAGCTGATCGTTAAATTTTGGATCGGGTAAAAGCGGTCTTTTTTTGGCCTGTCTTTTTCTCATGTCTTCTTTTTAAAAGTTGTTAATTACTTTTTTGGGCGTTTTGCACCGTACTTAGATCTTCTTTGCGTTCTGCCTGCAACACCTGCAGTGTCCAAGGCTCCACGAACGATGTGGTATCTAACTCCCGGCAAATCCTTTACCCTTCCACCTCTAACCAATACTATCGAGTGCTCTTGCAGATTGTGACCCTCTCCCGGTATGTATGCGTTTACTTCCTTTCCATTGGTTAACCTTACACGCGCTACTTTGCGCATCGCAGAGTTTGGTTTCTTTGGAGTGGTAGTATATACACGCGTACACACACCTCTTCTTTGAGGGCACGAATCCAAAGCAGCCGATTTACTCTTCTTGGTTATTTTGGCTCTTCCTTTTCGTACTAATTGTGAAATTGTTGGCATATATAATATTTGTTACAATAAATTAAATAGAATATCCCCTTTTTTAGGGTTGGCAAAGGTAGAAATAAATCTTAATTAATCAAATCTTCATTCATTAATTTTATGGAAGTATTTTTTTATTTTTCAATCAGCACGAAAAATGCTTTAAATTCGTTATCTCAAAACACTTCAAACTCATAAATTGAAACACTTTTTCTGTCTTTTTTTATACCTATATATATATACTGTTTTTTCAGGGCAGGTTTCCGGGCAGAATCTTTACCTGAATGTTGCGGGAAAAGACAGTTTGGAAACCTCAGTCTTGAACAAACAAATTTCATCTACAATCTTTAACGATTTTATTTCGCTTCAGTCTGCTGTAGATACACTTGAAATTCGTCTTGAAAAAATGGGGTATATTGAACTGGAAAGAAAACGTTTTGAAAGAATGTCCGATACTGTTTTTTTAGCAGAATATCACCTAAATACATTATATGATAAAATTATTATTCATAATACCAATAGACTTCTTGATTTGGGGATTACGCCCCGTGAACTTGAGAGCATTTCCGCAGAAAAAGAAAACGGCCATATTATAGTCCCTTTTGAGGCCGTTGAAAATGTTTTGCGCTTTCTGAACTCAAAGCTCAGTGAAATGGGAGACCCTTTTGTGATTGTTAAACTTGAAAACATAAAACCCTCAAATGAATTTTCAAACACACTAGAAGCCAATCTTGGACTCGAGTTAAAAAGCATCCGAAAAGTAACAGGCATTAAAATAATGGGTTATGAAGATTTCCCCAAAGCTTTTTTAAGGTACACCGCAGGAATCAGGGAAGGAATGTTGTTTCAAAGGGAAAAAATTGTCGAGCGAAGTTTTTTGCTGGACAACCTTGGTTTTGTTCAAAATATCAAAGCACCAGAGGTTTTGTTTTCTCCTGACGGGACAGAGTTGTATCTCTATCTTGAAAAAAAGCCCAACAATTTATTTGATGGAATAATTGGTTTTACCACCAATGAAGAAACAAATAAGCTGGAGTTGAACGGTTATGTCAATTTGCAATTGAGCAACAACCTGAATTTTGGTGAAATGTTGCAATTACAGTATAAAAATGACGGAAACCTCCAAGAGCAATTTAAGGTGGAAGTGGAGCTGCCTTTTTTATTTCAATCGCCCTTTGGGCTGGAACTGGGCTTAGACTTCTTTAAACGTGACAGTACGTTTTTAACTGTTGAAAAAAACGCATTGGTCAATTATCATTTCAACACCCGCACCAAAGTTTTTGCCGGATACAAGGATTATGAGTCTAAAAATTTGCTCGACAGCCAGCAGGTGGGAAATTTTATCGAGGATTTTAACTCCGCTTTTTTTGTATTTGGCGGGAATTACAGTATTCCTCAGCGCAGTGAAATTTTTCCGGTCAAGACAAGGTTTTTAATAAGTAATGAAATTGGAAACCGAAAAGTAGGGAATATCAAAACCGCTCAGTATCGTGTTGCGATTAGGGCAAGCCATATAGTTAACCTCAATGCAAATAACTCAATTTTTATTCGCAATAGTACAGGATATTTAAACTCTGAGAATTATTTAATCAATGAATTGTTTCGCTTTGGCGGGATAAACAGCATCAGGGGGTTTGATGAAAACAGTATAGACGCATCTGTATTTTCAGTTGTAAATACTGAGTATAGGTATTTACTTATGCGCAATACTTT
>NZ_JCBCCK010000496.1:0-5460 GCF_059864935.1 Planktosalinus sp. | reverse complement strand
TCTCCTTCAAACCGTGGCCTTATGGATTTAGCAACAAATGCAGAATCCAATAGTTGTTGCCCATTGAATTTTCCAAAATCTTTATACATTTTTCCAAATCGCGCAAAATCCCTGGCGTTTGAGGCAAAACAACAATAGGCTTTTACCATTTGGTGTTTTTTGTTGTCCACTTGCCAGAGCGCATCGTTTTCTGCCCCCAAGGGCTGCCAGAACGCTTCCTGAAAATAGTCGGCTATTCTTTTTCCGGAGGCTTTTTCAATGACCATAGCGAGTAGCTGTGTGCTTCCACTGAGGTATTCATATTTCATCCCGGGTTCTTCAACGATGTCGAGTTCGAGCATCATCTTATCCAAATCGTCATAAAAATAGGCCTTAGTAGTAATTGAAAACGGACTGTAGTAAGCCTCATCCCAATCAAGTCCTGACGCCATTGATGACAAATCACCAACTGTTGTTTTGGCGTCTTGGTATTTTGGAAAGAAATCTCCTAAAGGTTGATCAACACTTTCGATGTATCCGTCCATAATCGCTTTGCCCAACAATCCAGAAATAAAACTCTTGGCCATGGAAAACGAATTGCTTCTGCTGTTTTTATCAAATCCGTCGTAATAGGCCTCGTGCCAGATACTGTCGTTTTTAATGATCATATAAGCAATTGTTCCGGCACTCTGATGGGTTTCAAGAAGTTTTTCTGTGGGGGAAACCTTGTTGTAATCCGTATGAATGGGCCAGGGAATGGTGCTTTTTCCTGCTTTTACAGTGTCATTGTCGAACACTTTGTAGTCTTCGAGATAAGCGGTTTTATGCCCTTTTAGATAGATGGTTCTTACTGCTTTAAATAAATAAGTAACATCAAAAATGTAGGCAAGAATTACTGCTAAACCAATCAGGATAGCCAAAGTAGATAGGACACGTTTTAAAATTTTCATAAGTATTTGTTTACACTTATAAAAGTAGCAAAAAATGTTTAGTAAAGATAGAATCTAAAACAGTGAAGTTTGCCCGGAAGGGTTTTCGTGTTCAAGAAGCCATTTTTTGCGCCACAACCCTCCGGCATAACCGGTGAGTGAACCGTCTGAACCAATCACTCTGTGGCATGGAACCACAATCCAAAGCGGATTTTTACCATTGGCTGCAGCCACAGCTCTGATGGCTTTTTCATCACCCAGTTTTCGCGAAAGCTGAAGATAAGAAGTGGTTTCACCAAAAGGAATTTCCTGAAGCGCCTTCCAGACTTGTTTTTGAAAGGGAGTTCCTTGTGGGTTTAATTTTAAATTGAAACCGGTTTGTGAATGTTCAAAATAAGCCTTTAGTTGTTGGGTGACTTCTTTTAGCGATTGAGGAATTTCAGAGGAGACTTCAAGTTTTTTGTCAGAAACCTGAATAGAAACAAGCCCGTTTTCATCGCCTTTTAAAAAGGCAAAACCAATAGGAGTATTTATGATTGCCGTATCCAAAAAACTAAAATTGCTCTAAAAACTTGATGCGTTTGTCAATGGGTGGGTGAGTTGAAAATAGACCGCCGACGTTTCCAAATAACTTTGCAGAAGTGTCTTTTGGGGTGTTTTCGATAAACATTTGTTGCACTTCCTCGCTCTTTGTTTCAACATGATGGTTGGGAGAGATTTTTCTTAGTGCTGAAGCCAACGCCCAGGGTTTTCGGGTCATCTCGGCAGCTCCACTATCTGCCATATATTCTCTTTTTCGGCTTAAGGCAAACTTAAAAAGCAGCGAAATGAAATAAGCAATTGCCGCAACAAGTAAAATAACAATCATCAATTTACCGGAGTCTCGATTGTTTCTGCCCCTGGTCATTCCGCTGTAAAGGAAACTTCTAAAGGCAATTTGAACCACAAAGGCAAAAATTCCGACAAAGATAATGCTCACTACAAGCAAGCGCACATCTTTATTGCGAATGTGCATCAGCTCGTGGGCAATCACGCCTTCAAGTTCATCATCGTCAAGAGTGTCAATGATTCCGCGGGTGAGGGTGACTGTGCAGTCTTTTTCGCGTAAGCCGCTTGCATAGGCATTCAAAGCAGGACTTTCAATAATTTGCATTTTGGGCATGGTCATTCCTACACTCATACACAAATTTTCAACGAGGTTGTACACCCGCATATTGGTTTTGCGCTCCAGTGTTTTGGCGCCGGTGGCCATGGAAATCATTTTGCCGTGAGCAAAATAAGCAATGATAAACCAGATTGTAACAACAACTAAAACAAAAGGTATAGCACCCAGAAAAAGATCTAATGCCACATCGGGGCTTGGGTTTCCGTATTCGTCAAAAGACAATAGATAAACTATCGCAAATACCGATGCTAAAATGAGTGCAGGAAATGCAATCAATAAAAGAATGGACTTCCTGTTGTTGCTTCTAATTTGCTGCTGAATACCGACAAACTTCACTGCTTAAAATTTTACTTCGGGAGCTACGTCCATTTGTGCTCTTTGGTCAACACCAAGATCAAACATAGGCTCAGTTTTAAAGCCAAACATTCCTGCAAAAATGGTGTTTGGGAACTTTTGAACAGCAATGTTCAATTCTTTTGTAGCCGAGTTAAAGAACCTTCTCACGGCAGCCAGTTTATTTTCCACATCAGAAATTTCATTCTGAAGTTGTAAAAAGTTTTGGCTGGCTTTCAGGTCTGGATAGGCCTCAACCTGAATGTTTAATCCTCTGATTGCTGCAGTCAATTCCTGCTCAGCAGCTATTTTTTCATTAATTCCGGTAGCAGAAATGGCACGAGTTCTGGCGTTTGTAACCGCTTCAAGAGTTCCTCTTTCGTGCTCCATATAGCCTTTTACGGCACCAATCAATTGTGGAATTAAGTCATGACGTTGTTTTAATTGAACATCAATATCTGCAAATGCATTTTCCCTGTGGTTGCGAAGGCTAACAAGGGTGTTGTATATAGAAATAACCCAAATAACGAGTATTGCTACAATTCCGATAAAAATTAAAAGTCCCATATTAAATCATTTTTGTGTTAAAAATCAAAGAATTTCAAAGATAGCCAATTTGACGCCAGAGACGTTAAATTGTTTCAAAATATTTTGGTAAAATTAATTGGAATCAGTATCTGATTTTGGGTTGATAATTCCCAGACGTTTTGCCCTGATTTCCCAATTTTTTCTGGCCATGGCCTGCATGTCGGCTACATTATCGTGTTCGTCCATAATTTCAAGGCCCAGTAGGGTTTCAATGATGTCTTCCATAGTGACAATTCCCACAGGGTTTCCATATTCATCGGAAACAATGGTGATGTGTGCCCTTTTTTCGATAAGAATTTCAAAAAGATCGGGAATAGGTGTTTCGTTTGAAGTAGTAAGTACTTCCCTTTTTAGGGTGCTTAAAGGTTCGGGTCCTTTTTGATCAATCATTTCTTCAAGCACGTCATCTTTAAGAATAAACCCGGTAATATTATTTGAACGCTCTTTGTAAATGGGGATACGAGAGTGTTTAAGGTGTTTGTTGTCCTCATAGAACTCTTCGATACTGGTGTCTTCATCTTCGGTTACAACCACCGAAAAAGGTGTCATAATGTCTTTGGCCAATACGTTTTTGAAAAGTAACAGGTTTTTAATAAAAGTAGTTTCACTTCCTTCAAACACACCTTCTTTTTCAGCCGTATCGGTCATTGCTATAAACTCCTCACGGCTAAAGGTATGGATGTGAGCAGATTTTCCAATCATTTTGGTGGTCAGGGTTAAAAACCAAAGAATTCCGGTCCACTTCAATGGAAAAATTAATGCAGATAAACCAAATACGGTAAAACGACCAAGGGACTTCCAATAAGAAGCACCTATGGTTTTTGGGATGATTTCTGAAATCACCAATATTAAAAAGGTCATTATTGCGGAAATAATCGCAACCGAATTATCGCCGTTCCCAAAAGTTTTTTCTGCCTGAACACCTACAAGTATGGCACCAACTGTATGTGCAATAGTATTGAAAGTGAGTATGGCCGTGAGGGGCTTGTCAATATCTTTTTTATAAGCGATTAAAGTTTTTGCATAGGACTTGCCTTCGTCCATTTTCATTTTTAGGAAAGAGGGGCTAAAACTTAGAAGTGCAGCTTCTAAAATGGAACACAAAAAAGAAAAGAAAATTGATACTGATGCGTATACAATTAATAAGGCCATAGTTGTTTTAAAAGTTGATACAAAATTACTTAAATATTCTTATCTAATTCTATTTTTAAGTAAAATTATGAGTTTTAAAGGCCACATTAACAGCACATTTTCTTTTTAAAAAATCAGGGCAAGAAGAAGTTCTTGCCCTGAAAATAGTTGATTATGTAAACTGTTTCCTGATTTCCTCCACCCATTCCGACGCCTGATTGGCACTTTGATAAGGGTCAAGACCAACTTCATCGTCAAAAAACACGATTTGGTGATTTGGTCTTTGTTTGTCTTTAAAAACAAGTTCGATGGCCACTTTTTCAATGGTTCTGGCTTTGGGTTGTCCCGGTTTTGGTGTTTCTACTTTAAGTAGATTAACACTCTTGAGTTCGTTGATTGAAAACACATCAATTTTTGACTCCTTTACAGGAACCGAAGATGTTACAAAATACTTGGATTGTTCATCGATTCCCAGGAACAACGATTGAAAAACTGCTGATTTTGTAATTTTTATATTTTGTGAACCACATAAGGCTTCCACTTTTTTGATGGTTTGTTTTTCCTTTCGGGACTGACTTGTTACGGCATAAATAACCGGCCCCACAAACAGTAACAACAGGCCTAAGCCCAGTTCTATAGATACGATATCCATTTCTATAATGATTTTAATTAATGATTAAAGTTTAAAATAAAGGTGATTTGAAAAACCAAACCCCTTTAGAAATGGAAATGAAACGGGAAGATTTGTGAAGTGAGAAGATGTTTCTTGTCTGAATTTTGATTGTCAAATGACAGGAGGTGTTTTTTTTCGCTTAAAGCGGAAAGGGTTTCAGCATGCTCACCTTGATAATTAAACGGGAAAGACTCTGAAATTTCAATGGTTTGAATGGAAGTTTCGTGAAAAACAAATGCGTGTGAACTCTTGATTTTAAACAGTGAAAAATCCTCTTGATGATTAACTAAAAACACTTCAGAACTATTTGTGCCAAAAGCCATTGCCGGCTGCAAAGCAAACAGCAATGAAGCGAGCAAAGAGAGTTGTATGTGTTTGATGTGAATCACGATACAAGATTACGACAAAAAGTAATTCGTGACACTTAAAGGATAGATAATTATTTTAAGATATCAGCTTTACGACATCCTTAGCAAAGTAACTAGCGATAATACTTGCCCCGGCTCTTTTTATAGCGGTTACCTGCTCCATCATAACGGCATCGTGGTTGAGCCAGCCTTTTTCGGCAGCGGCTTTGAGCATGGCATATTCACCGCTTACCTGATAGACAGCTACGGGAACTGTTACGGCATCTGCAATGTCACGAACAATGTCCAGATAAC
>NZ_JCBCCK010000477.1:0-2169 GCF_059864935.1 Planktosalinus sp. | reverse complement strand
TTCTTTAAACACTACAAATGGCCTTTGGCCGGTGTGCTTTTTATAATTCTTGTTGCCTGGGGCTACCACCAACTTACCAAACAACGCTGGATGGTCTGGCAGCAAGACCGGTATGTGGAAGTGAAATTTGATGAGAAATTACTGCAGGAAGGAAAATTGAAATTATACAATGATGACCGCATCAACAATTTAAAGAAAATAGAAGCCGGTTGCGACACCCGCTACAGAAGCCCTGATGGCAAGGCGCTTGTCTGGTATGGCAGAAACCCTGCCGGCAATCTGCAATACTTCTCCTCTCCCGGGCTACACCCGGAAACGGGTAAAACACTCCGGGAACTCTCTAAATACATGTTTGACAAATACGTTTGCCCTAAATAATTCAATCCCTTATCCTCCTCGTCACTCCGAGTGAAGCGAAGGTAGGTTGGGGCACAAAGAGATTCTTTAATTGAGTCGTCCCCTCCGCTTTGCCCCTTCCCGCCAGAGGCGGGAGGCGAAGAAGAAGTCCCCATCACTCCATCTCCCCATCTCCTTGTCGCCTTGTCCCCTTGTCACCTCGTCACCCCGAACCCCCAAATGCGTAAAAGAAGATCCCTCTCTTTTGCCACAAAGCCACTAAGGCACTAAGGAGCACAAAGGAATTCGTTAGAACTGAGCCGTCCACTCCGCTTTGCCCCTTCCCGCCAGAGGCGGGAGGCGAAGAAGAAGTCCCCATCACTCCATCTCCTCGTCACTCCGAGTGAAGCGAAGGAGGCCTTGTCACCTCGTCACTCCGAGTGAAGCGAAGGAGACCTTGTCACGCCGACGAAGGAGGTGTCGCACCCGAGTAAGCACGCACTACTTGGCAAAATTCTAAATACTATTCAGAACTTCTCTCACCCCGCTGCCCTGTTTCCCTACACTTCGGCTTCGCTCTGTGACCAGGGAGCCGCGCGCACTATTGGATTACTTCGTACTTCTAACTTCTTATCTCTAACTTTTCCAAAACTCACCCACTCAAAGACTCAAAGACTCACAAACTCACAACTGTCTTAATAGTTAATACTATTCAGAACTTCTCCCACCCCGCTGCCCTGTTTCCCTACACTTTGGCTTCGCTCTGTGATCAGGGAGCCGCGCGCACTATTTGAACTTCGTACTTCTAACCTCTTACCTCTAACTTTTCCAAAACTCACCCACTCAAAGACTCACAAACTCACAAACTCACAACTGTCTTAATACTTTTTTCACCAAAATGCGGAATCCCGTAAAATTTATTCTAAAAGTCATTATAAGTTTGATGTGCCAACAACTAAATCATCAAATTATGAGAAAAATGACTTTATTCATTGCAGGCCTGTTTATTTTGACATCATGCAACACTACATTTTATCAGGTTTACAAGGTTACACCTGCTGATAACAATGTGACAAAGAAAAACAACGGTTTGGTCTATGAAGATGCAAATTGTATAGTCACTTATAACCTTTGGGGAGAAAGCGGAGATTTTAGTTTTACCTTCTACAACAAAACCAATGACCCGATTTACATTCATATGGGCGAAAGTTTCTACATCAATAAAGATAGGGCTTATAACTATTATAAAGACAGGGAGTTTAGTTCATCAAGGGGGAGCGCAGCAAGTAGTTCACAGACTAATAGCATAAGTTCAACCGTGTTTGGGTTGAATTTTTTTGGTTTGCCACAGGCAGCTAAAGCGGGAAAATCAAAAACTGTCAATGTAGAAGGGATTAGCACAACATCTGTCACTCGAAAAGAAGAATTAATCATTACCATCCCCCCAAAAACATACAAAGTGATTGATGAATACCGAATCAATTCATTGGTATATCGGGATTGTGATTTGTTTTTATACCCAAGCCGAAATCAAATCAAAACACTGAACTTCAATGAATCCAACAGTCCAATTGTATTCAGTAACAGTATCAATTATACTGTGGGAGAATCCACCGAACCAATACATTTTGAGAATACTTTCTATGTCAGTGAAATAGGTAATTATCCAGAAAGCGAGATTACAGAAAAAAGTAGAGAAACAATTTGCGAGCAAAAATTGATGTCTCCATCACTTTACATAAAAGATACCGGTGTCGATAAATTTTATATCCGATATACAAAAGGGTCAAGCAGATTAAAACATTAAAATGAATGCTTTGATATGAGATTGCT
>NZ_JCBCCK010000443.1:0-1021 GCF_059864935.1 Planktosalinus sp. | reverse complement strand
TTACATTAATATTTTTTACATATCTAGTCGCGCAAAGTCAGCAGCAAGACCTGTTTGATCGCAATTGGTACGCCACCGAAATGGTGGTCGATGGTAATACAATCCCGATTCCGGTTTTATATGCAAACCCGCCTACATATTGTATTATTGGAATTAAATTCTTGTATGATGTTAATCATAATGCTGCTGATGCTTATATCGGGGTATGTCAAGCTTGTTTGGGATTTGTTAAAAATATAACGGGAACTACTTTTGAAACTGACGGTTATGCCTGTTTGGCAAAAGATGATATAGGCCCTTGTTTTACTGGAAGCTCCCAACCACTTTGTAGCGCAGGAATATTAGATGAGTTTGAACAAAAACAAAGGGATTTTTTTGCATCATATGACGAATTAATCACTTATACTATTACAGATTACGGTAACAATTTATACGGCTTGCTACTTGAAAAATCCAATGGTGATTTTATAGAATACAATACTGAAGAAATTTTGTCACTTCAGGAAAATGAAATCCTCACTTTTTCAATTGTACCTAATCCCGCTTCAAATATCCTTACCCTTACGGGATTAAAAAGTGAAGTTGATGCAGTTGAGATTTATACCCTGAACGGGATTAAAATTTCTTTGGTTTCGGAAACCAATACTTATGATGTTTCAAAACTTGCTGCAGGACTTTATTTTATTTCGGTTACAAGTGTTGACGGGCAAAAAGCAGTACAGAAATTTATTAAAAAGTAACATTTAAATTTTAGGGGTGTTTCCAGACATCCAAATACTTTTGAGCAACTTTTACATAATGGTGCTCCCGCTCAATAAATGCACGGGCGTTTTGACCAATTCGTGTGATTTCTTCCGGGTTTTCAATCAGCCAACTCAGTTTTTCAACTAAAGCATCTACATTAGGCAAGGCGTTGATACACACTTCATCTTCCTGTAAATTGTAATGCTCCAAAAACTCTTTTTCGGCACCTGTAAAGACCACTTTCCCTTTGGCCATGGCTTCCAGGGCATTGTATCCC
>NZ_JCBCCK010000370.1:0-1940 GCF_059864935.1 Planktosalinus sp. | reverse complement strand
AAGTCAAAAAATAAAGTATAAAATTACGACTTTTTTGACGATTGATATTTAACATTTGTTTTTATTCAAAAGTTGAAATAAAGCTGTAATTTTAAGTATGAAAACAATTTTCATTTTACTGCTGCTACTATTTCCGGCTATAATGCTTAGCCAACAAACCGAAAGGGTAATGGTTAATGGTGTTATCACAGCTCCTATTGGTGAAGACCTGGAGGGTATTTCGGTCTATAATGTTTCATCTCAAAAAGGAGCAGTTACCAATGAAAACGGAGAGTTTTCGCTTGAAATGGGTCTTAATGACAGAGTGATGTTTTCTGCGCTTCAGTTCCAAAAATTTACCGTTATAATTGATGAAGGCATTATCAAAACCCGTCAAATGAAAGTGTATGTCAACCCGGCTATAACAACACTTGATGAAATTATAGTAAGGCCCCACGACCTGAGTGGCAACATCAGGGTGGATGTGAGCCGCATCAATACTGTTGATATAGATTCAGAATTTAACATCTCATGGGAGGAAATGGAATTTGATTTTGAATTTGCGGATGACAAAAGCTCTGAAGTCGAAAATGTGGCCATACGTGAAGTACCCACAGCCGGATTAAATGTTTTGGGACTTGTAAGTCTTTTGGGTGAAACACTTTTCAGGAAAAGGGATACAGCGACCCAAAGTTTGACCCCACTTGAAAAAGCGCAACTTGCAGATGCTTCTTATACGGCAATTTACCAGCGTTTCGCTCATGATTATTTCACCGAAGTGCTTAAGATTCCTAAAGATCAGATTGAAAACTTTCTTTATTTTGTTGCTGAAAACGGATTTAAACCTGATTTGGTTCAGGAAAATAACGAATTAAAACTGATGGATTTTTTGGAAAAACAAAGCAAAATCTATCTTGCACGCACAGAATAATTTCTTTTTAGCCACCGGAAACTTCCCTATATTTGCGCTATGATTTCTATGACACATTTTTTATTTATCAGTTTTGCCGAAATCGGGTTTATACTATTTATCGTTCTGATGGTTTTTGGAGCTGATAAAGTACCTGAAATTGCACGCGGACTCGGAAAAGGGATGCGGCAAATAAAAAATGCAACCGATGATATCAAAAATGAAATCACTAAAAGCGCCAAGGATCGTGGTCTAGATATCGACATTACTCAAGATGTTCAAAAGGAAATCGACAAGGTCAAGGAAGATATAGACGAAATCACCGGCCCCATTAAACGTCAATTTTAAATGTTTGAAAGTATACTTCGCTGGGACAGGGAAGCCTTTGTTTATTTAAACAATCTGGGTATTGAAAAATATGACACCTTTTGGTTAATTATAACCCAAACAGTCAGTTGGATTCCACTCTTTTTTTTGATTCTTTATTTAATACTTAAAAATTATGGTATTCAAAGGGGAAAAATTGTAATCAAGTTTTATATCATTGCGGTTTTTATGGGAATTGCATTGATGTTGCTAACAAAATTGACCATTGGAAGGATACGTCCTTCCAATATTCCTGAACTAGAAGGTTTGATAAGAATGCTTCACAGTTCGCAGGGTTTTAGTTTTTATTCAGGACATGCTTCATCTTCCTTTTTAATTGCCACTTTTGCGGTTTTGGTTTTGAGGAAATTTCACAATTGGGTATATATTTTCTTTTTGTTTCCGATACTTTTTAGCTGGAGTCGTATACATGTTGGAGGGCATTACCCCAGCGATTTGATTTTTGGAGCAATTATCGGAATACTAATAGCTTTCTATTTTTACAGAAAATTAAATATTGCACTTGAACTTAAAGAACACGGGTGATTGTCAAGCCGTCCCGGATTGGTAATACTACACTTTCCACTCGTGGGTCAGTATTCAAAAGTTTGTTGTAAGCGATAAGGGCAGGGGTGTCCACATCGTCTTTTTTTGGTTTTTCAAGAACTTTACCACTCCACAAAAC
>NZ_JCBCCK010000369.1:0-8488 GCF_059864935.1 Planktosalinus sp. | reverse complement strand
GCTTTAATCTGGTCTTTGAACTCCTTGAGGTTGATTTGTATGTCACTGAGGTATTTGGCCATGGCGAGTGCCGTGGCAGCTTTTACAAATTCGGCGGGTTGCAGGCTCATGCCCCCAAAATTGTACCAGGCACGTTGCCCGGCTATGGTGCTTCCAAAAATAAATAAACCAAGGAGTGATAAAAGACCAACTAAGTAAATTAAACTCGAAAAACGTTCGTAAAATTTTGAATCCACCGCCAAAATGAAAACAATCAAAAAAACACTTAAGCCAATAAAGACTAATTGTTTACTGTACGGATATTCAAAGTTAAAAAACACCTCTGAAGCATCTGAAAGCGAAGCAGAATAGATATTAAACCACCCGATAATCACCAGTGCGAAATATAAAAAAATCGTCGTCCAGTCAAATTTTCCTATTCGGGAGCTGCTTTGCATTATTGGTTGATTCTAAAAGGTTCTCCACTTAACGGCTTGGCATATTCATCTTCCAGACTGTTGTTGAGTATCCAGGTTTCCATATCCTTGCGGGTAATCTCACCGCGCAGGTATTTTTCAATCATTAAACTGGCAATTCTCCCGGCATAGCGGCCACCCCAATATCCGTTTTCAACAAAAACAGCAATGGCAATCTGCGGGTCGTCCTTAGGTGCAAAAGCCACAAAAATAGAATGGTCTGTCAATTGCACGCGTTTTCCGTCAATGCGGGTAAAGTTTTCCGCAGTACCGGTTTTACCGCAAATTTCAATCCCAGGTACTTGCAAAGCCCTGGCTGTTCCCTTATTGTACACATCAAACATGCCTTCAATGATGGGGTCAAAATATTTAGGGTCAATGGTTGTGTGATTCTTTTTTGTATATATGGAATCTTTAGTAGCGTTCCCTTCAATATCCTTTAAAATATGTGGAGTTATGTAATAGCCCTTGTTGGCAATGGCCGCAGTCAAATTGGCCAGCTGAATGGGCGTGGTGTCAATTTCACCCTGACCAATTGCGTTAGAAATGGTTGCCGTAGCATACCAGCGGTGTGTAGGAAAGTTATATATCCGGTTGTAATAGGTTGTATTGGGAACCCTTCCCGGGCGGCCGGTGGGTAAATCGTTGCCTAAAAAACCGCCAAGCCCAAAACTTCTCAGGTGATTTTCCCAGGCGTCCATGCCTTCCTGTGGGGTGTTGTATTTATTGATGGATTTTTGATATACCGTTCCAAAATAGGTGTTGCAAGAGTGGTAAACAGCATTGTGTAAATTCACCGGGTTGGCGTGGGCATGGCAACCCATGAAGGCCCCGCGACCATATCGCAAACCCATATTGCAAAAAACGGTTTCACGTTCAGTTACAACTCCCTCCTGTAGCGCGATAAGACCGGTTATCATTTTGAATGTCGAACCCGGCGGGTATTCTGCCAGCAAGCCCCGGTCATAAAGAGGTTTGGCAATGCTGTCATAATATAGCCTAGTGTAGTTTCTGGAGCGTTGCCTGCCCACAAGCAATGCGGGGTCGTAACCCGGAGCTGTGACCAAAGCAAGAATTTCCCCGGTTTTTGGCTCTATGGCAACAATGCCGCCACGCTTGTTTTGCATCAGCAACTCACCATATTCCTGTAATATTGCATCTATAGTTAGGGTTAAATCTTTTCCCTGTTGTGGGAGCGTGTCATAAATACCGTCTTTATATGGGCCAAGGTCACGGTTAAAACGGTCTTTCTGAATAAACATCACGCCTTTTCGCCCTCTTAAAACTTCTTCATATTGAGATTCAACACCGGTACGGCCAATCAAATCACCCATTTGGTAATAAGGATTTTGTTCGATGTTTCTTGGTGTTACTTCAGAAATAAAGCCCAATACATTTGCAGAATGATTGACCTGATAATCCCTTAACGCCCGTTTTTGAATGTAAAACCCCGGGAAGCGGTACATATTTTCCTGAATATGGGCATATTCATCTTTAGTAAGTTGTGGCAAAACCACAGAAGGCAGTCTGGGAGAATAAACCCTTGCACGTTGCAGACTGGTTTTTAATTGTTCTTTTGTGATTTTTAGTAAATTGCTAAGAGCAAGTGTGTCCAGATTTTTTACGTCATTAGGAATGACCATGACATCATAGGAGGGTTGGTTTGAGACCATCAACTCACCATTTCTGTCAAAAATAAAACCCCGTTGTGGAAAGTCATATACTTTTGAAACAGCATTGAGTTCGGCCCTGATTTTCAAATCACTGTCAAACACCTGAAGATAGAGCAGTCTTGCGGTAAATGCCACACCACTCAAAATCACTAAACCAAAAATCAACAGTTTTCTCATCTTTTTTTAGTGCTGAAAATGACCATCAGAACCAGTGACAGCAGTATAGTAAAAATACTTGAAAATAACGCAGATTTTAGAATAAAAAGTGTGTGTTTAAAGCTGAAAATTTCCAAGAAAAATAAAATCAGGTGATGTGTCAAAACCATCAGGGAAATATAGGTTAGACGACCTCCCTTGGGCGTATTCGAAATTTTAATGGAGTTGTATTCTATACTAACACCAAAAGAAAACCTGAGAAACATTGGCCGAAGATAAGCCACCACAAGGCAAGCCGCGGCGTGTATGCCCCCGGTGTCTGAGAAAAAATCCATAGTTAGACCCAGCAAAAACCCCAAAAACAAAAACTGCATTGTGTTTACCCTTACAGGGAAAAGTACCAGAAACAGGATATATACATAGGGATTAATGAAGCCAAAAAGGTGGATGTTGTCAAAAACAAACACCTGGGCCAAGACCAAGGCTACAAATCGGGCGATATTTAAGAGTACATCGTTATTCATTTGGAATGTGTGCTTCTAATTCCCTGATTTCATCTGCCCTGCGGTTTTCAATGACATAGACATTTTCTGTACGGGTCATGTCATTGAACAGTTTGATGTCTATAATAAAAAAGTTTTGACTTTGATCAAGGGTAAAATCTTTTACTGTACCCACGGGAATTCCTTTCGGAAAAATAGTTGAACGCCCATCAGTGGTAATTGTATCGCCCACAGCAACCGGTGCCAACCTTGAAATATCTGTGAGTTGCATAACATTGGGGTCTTTGCCATCCCAAACCAAAGAGCCAAAATGCCCCGATGTTTTTAATTTTACACTAATGCTGGAACGCGAATTTAAAATAGACATTACTGTAGAGAAATTGGTGCTTACTTGGTCTGTAATCCCTACAATTCCGTTGCTGGTTATAACGCCCATTGCACGCTCAATTCCTTGCTTTTCTCCGGATTTTAGGGTGAGGTAGTTGTTTCTTCTCGAAAAATTGTTGTTGATAACCTCTGCCGGGCGATAGACAAAATCCAGCAGATCAAAAATTGAATCGGTAAGGGCGACAGCTTCGGTTTCTGAAAGTTGCAAGAGGTTTTTTAAGCGGCTGTTTTCTTCAAGCAAGAGCTCGTTTTCTTTTCGTAAACCAAAATAGGTGGTGATATCATTTTTGATGATGTAAATATTTCCGGTGATGTAATTGGCTGAACTTACAAATTTGTTTTTGTGAAAGGTATTTGACTGGAAGGTAAAGCTTAGCGAAAGAGCCAACAAAAACAAAAACAACAGAAAATTTTTATTTCGGATAAAAAAATTAATAATCTGTTGCATAGTGAAAAATCCTATAAAAAGTAAACAATTCTAAACCGGAAGATGAATTTTTCCAAGTATGAATAAAAAATGAACCGCAATCAGTCACAAGGTTTTATTTTTGAATGTGCCTTTTTTTTTCTGAAGTAATCTATAATTTCGTTTTCGGACATTTTAGATAACTTTTTGCTTAACCGATCCCGTTGTTGGCGCATATATAAAACAGCGTCAAACTTTTTTTCAATTGTCCTCATGTATTTCAAATTCTCTAGGTGAACGAATCTCTAAATATTGATAACCGTTTTTTATGTTTATGGAATTATAGCCTCTTATCCTTTGAATATTTACTATGTGTTTGAAATTCCAACTTACCAAATAATCTGCTCTTGTTATTGTTGCTAAAGCAATATGCAGGCAGTCTGCAAAACTTGTTTTTCCCACCACTTGTTCTGTTACATACTTATTAGCTAATTCTATTGCTTCTTTTGAGATTTCAAGATATTCGGTATTTTCTTTACTAAAGCTTTTTACAAACTCCTTAATTTTTTCCGGGGCACTTTCAAGTTCATCTTGAGTCACTTCCGAAAATAGCAATATAAACTCTTTTTTTTTAATCCTGCTAATAAGAGGAATGGTATATTCTGAAAATTCATCATCAAAGTATCCCCAAAAACCGATGTATCAATGTATAACCTTTGTTTCACTTTGTAAATTTACGATTTTTCAAGAAGAAACGACCTAAGGCTTCTCCGGGTAATTCCTACATAAGTTGAGGAATTAAAAACCCCTATCTAATTACTTAATCAAAATACTTCGGTAACGGTTGAGGTTTTTCAGGCAAATCCCTGTTCCCCTTACCACAGCCCTCAAAGGGTCTTCAGCAATATACACGGGGAGGTCTGTTTTTTGTGAAAGGCGTTTGTCAAGTCCTCTCAACATCGAGCCACCGCCGGCAAGATAGATTCCCGTATTGTATATATCGGCTGCAAGTTCAGGTGGGGTTTGTGACAGGGTTTCCATAACGGCATCTTCAATACGTAAAATGGACTTGTCCAATGCTTTGGCAATTTCCCTGTAAGAGGTTTGCACTTGTTTGGGTTTTCCGGTAAGCAAGTCACGCCCCTGAACAGACATTTCCTCCGGTGGGTTTTCAAGGTCTTCAGTAGCGGCACCAATCTGGATTTTTATTTTTTCTGCAGTGCGCTCACCCACATAGAGGTTGTGCTGTGTACGCATAAAATATACGATGTCGTTTGTAAACACATCACCGGCAATTTTTATCGATTTGTCACAAACAATTCCGCCCAGGGCGATAACGGCAATTTCAGTGGTTCCACCACCTATATCCACGACCATATTTCCTTTGGGTTGCATAATGTCAATGCCAATGCCAATGGCAGCAGCCATGGGTTCGTGAATTAAATAGACCTCTTTCCCGTTTACGCGTTCTGCACTTTCCTTAACCGCTCGCATTTCCACTTCAGTAATACCGCTGGGAATACAAATTACCATGCGCAAAGAGGGCGTGAACCATCTTTTCTTTAATGCAGGGATGTCTTTAATAAACATGTTAATCATCTTTTCACTGGCGTCAAAATCGGCGATAACACCGTCTTTCAGCGGGCGAATGGTCTTGATGTTTTCATGGGTTTTTCCCTGCATCATGGCAGCTTCTTTTCCCACAGCAATGATTTTTCCGCTTATCCTGTCACGTGCAACAATAGACGGGCTGTCCACAACCACTTTGTCGTTGTGAATGATTAGTGTGTTTGCGGTTCCAAGGTCAATGGCAATTTCCTCGGTCAAGAAATCAAAAAATCCCATAGTGTTGTTAGTTGTCTGAATTAAAATTATTTATGGCTTCAAATTGGTGCAATAGACAAATGTAAAAAAATTAATGTTTAAAATGGCGTGTTCCTGTAAATACCATAGCCATTTGATTTTCATTGCAGTAATCAATGCTCAACTGGTCTTTGATTGAACCACCCGGCTGAATGACAGCTGTAATACCTGCTTTACCTGCAATCTCTACACAATCAGGGAACGGGAAAAAGGCATCACTGGCCATTACTGCTCCATCAAGATTAAAATTAAAAGATTTTGCTTTGTCAATAGCTTGTCTCAAGGCATCAACCCTGGAGGTTTGCCCGGTTCCCGAAGCACAAAGTTGTTTGTTTTTAGCCAAAACGATAGTGTTTGACTTGGTGTGTTTGCAAATTTTTGAAGCAAAGATCAAGTCTTCTAACTCGCTGTTTGTAGGTTTATTGTCTGTGGCGTGGGAAATATCTGATAGACTATCTGTCTTTAAATCTTTTTCCTGTACTAAAACTCCGTTCAATGACGTTCTAATGAGGTTTTTTGGTAAGGCTGTTTCCTTTTGAACAAGAAGGATCCTGTTTTTCTTTTCTATTAATATTTCTTCCGCTTCACGCGAAAAAGAAGGTGCTATCACCACCTCACAAAACAGTTTGTTGATTTCAACAGCTGAAGTAGCATCAATGGCTGTATTACTGATTAAAATTCCGCCGAAAGCTGAAACCGGATCGCCGGCAAGAGCGGCATTGTATGCTTCCAAAACAGTGTCACGTTGGGCAATGCCACAGGCGTTGTTGTGTTTTAAAATGGCAAATGTGGGTTTTTCACCATCAAATTCGTCCATCAAATTTATGGCAGCATCTACATCAAGCAGGTTGTTGTATGAAAGTGCTTTTCCGTGCAGTTTATCAAACATAGCATCAAAGTCACCAAAGAAAAATCCTTTTTGATGCGGATTTTCACCATAACGCAATTCCCGGCCTTTTCCGTAGCTCACTTTCAGGGCAGGAATGTTTTCGGTGGTGTTGAAATAGTTGAAAATGGCGGTGTCATAGTGTGACGAAATATGAAACGATTTTGCTGCAAATCGTCTGCGGTCTTTCAGTGAAGTTGAGCCATTTTTGGCGTTTAGCAAATCTAAAAATTCAGCATAGTCTTCAACAGATGAAACACAAATCGTGTCTGCGAAGTTTTTCGCGGCAGCGCGGATCAGGGAAATACCGCCTATGTCGATTTTTTCGATAATATCTTCAGCTGAAGCCCCGGAGGCAACGGTTTTTTCAAAAGGATACAAATCCACGATCACGATGTCAATTTGCGGGATTTCATATTGCTCCATTTCCTGCACATCGCTTGGAACGTGTTGACGGTTTAAAATACCTCCAAACACTTTGGGGTGCAGGGTTTTAACCCTTCCGCCAAGGATGGAAGGATAAGAAGTGACCTCCTCAATGGGTGTCACGGGAATGCCTAAATCTTTAATAAACTTTTCTGTGCCTCCGGTAGAATAAAGTGTGATGCCTAAAGTGTGAAGTTTTTCAACTATTGGAGCCAATCCGTCTTTACTAAACACAGAAACTAGTGCTGAAGTTGCCTTTTTTAAATCGTTCATTGGGTTGTTGCTTAAAGTGCAAAAGTAGGTATTTACAAGGAAAAATCTGAAAAATTGGGCGCTATTGTTTATAAAACTTTGTAACTTTTTTCATTAATTTTCGTCCTATGTTTCTGAAGCTGAAAAAGCATTAAATATACCGGAATGGTCATCTACCTCAGGCTTTTAAAAGAGAGTTTTAATTTTGCCATCAGTGCGCTGGTAAACAACAAGCTGCGCACATTCTTGTCGTTACTTGGGGTGACCATTGGTATTTTTTCCATTATCGGTATTCTCGCCGCTGTAGATTCACTGAAAAAGGAAGTTCAAGGAAGTTTTAGCGGACTCGATAACAGTACACTTATTGTTGCTCACTATTCGTTTGGGCCTACTACCATACCCAGATGGCGAAGGGAGCAATTCCCTGCCGTGAAATATGAGGAATACCAATACCTGGTTAGAAATTTGGCTGATGCCGAAGCCATAACTTACGGGGTAAATGTGCCGCCGGAAACTATCAGGTTTGAGGAAAAAACAGTTTCCAATGTTCAGATAGGTGCCATTACTCACGAGTACTACCAAATAGAAGCCCTTCAGCTTGCACGAGGCAGGTTTTTTAATGAATCAGAATCCAACAGCGGTTCCCAAGTCATTGTGCTGGGTGATGAAATAGCGAGAAATTTATTCGGTGACGCTGACCCCATCGGGAAAATAGTCAGGATGTATGGAATGAAGTTTGCTGTAATTGGTGTTCTTAAAAAAGAAGGCGCCGGCTTGTTTGGAAACTCAAAAGACAGTGCCGTTTATTTGCCGGTGAATGTAGCACGCCGCATTTTTGGCAGCAACAATAGAAATTCATTTCCACAGATTGTGATAAAACCAAACAAAGGCGTTGACCAGGACGAATTTATAAGTACGGTAAAACAACGATTACGGGCATCAAGGGGTTTAAGACCCGATGATATTGACACTTTTTTTATCAACGAACTCAAAGGCTTTTCAGATATGATAGACAACCTCTCTACCCAACTTAATTTTATGGGATTAATCATTAGTGGGTTTTCACTTTTGGTAGGGGGTTTTGGTATTGCCAACATAATGTTTGTTTCAGTAAAAGAACGCACCAACCTGATTGGTATTCAAAAATCTTTGGGGGCCAAAAACAAGTTTATTCTGTACCAATTCCTGTTTGAAGCGGTTATTTTGGCAATCATCGGCGGATTAATCGGGTTGTTTTTGGTCTGGGTAGCCTCTGTGCTTGCGTCTATGTTTACGGGCGATTTCCAGTTTGTGGTCTCTTTTACCAACCTGATGATCGGGACCATCATTTCTGGGTTGATTGGACTTGTTTCCGGGATTATTCCTGCCATTTCCGCCTCAAGGCTGGACCCTGTTGAAGCCATTAGAACGGGAATGTAGATTAGTTTTGAGAGGTGAGTGGGTAGAGGTGAGTTTTAACTGACTTAGAACTACATGACCTA
>NZ_JCBCCK010000385.1:0-3690 GCF_059864935.1 Planktosalinus sp. | reverse complement strand
ATTGGATGGTACATTTACTTCAATCCCAGCAGCAACAAATCAAACTTATGTGGCAACTGCAATTGGAAGCTATATGGTTGAAGTTACAAAAAATGACTGTACTGTTGTAAGTGAATGTATTGATGTTACTACTTTGGGTATAAATGGAAATAACTTCTCAAATTTTATCTATTACCCAACTCCAACAACAGGAATTATTACAATTCAAAATTCAATCGAAATTTCTAAAATTTCTGTTTTTAATTTACGAGGACAATTAATAAAAAAACAACTCGTAAACAAACTTCAAACAGAAGTCGATTTATCCGAGCTTCCCAACGCAGTTTACTTCTTAATGTTAGAAATCGATGGAAACCAAAAAATAGTTAAGGTGGTTAAAAAATAATTTTCCTTATTTTATGGAATATTTTAGAAGTGTTTCAATAAACCCTTTACAAGTATGTGAGTTATTTTTTGCTTTATATAATTTTGTGGAATTTCCCATTTTTCCTGATTATTCTTATTACCTTTTTAAAAAGAAATAATGAGGACCCAAACTGAAAAAGAAGAATTTTACAACTGGCTCACTCATGGTATTGGTTTCGCTTTAAGCGTGCTGGGGTTTGTGCTCATGATTATCTATGAAACCCATGGCTCCTTAAAAAGCATAATGAGTATTGTTTTGTATGGAGGCTCACTCGTTTTACTCTATTTTGCTTCAACCATCTACCATCTTGAAAAGAAAACAACCCGAAAAAACAAACTCAGGATATTAGACCACATCAGTATTTATGTGCTGATTGCCGGGACTTATAGCCCCATTGTTTTAATCCTGCTCGAAGACAGTCTGGGATGGGAATTGTTCTGGACAGTATGGGGTATAGTAGCTGTGGGAACTGTATTAAAACTCTTTTTTACGGGAAGGTTTGAAGCCATTTCACTATTGCTTTATCTCATAATGGGTTGGCTGATCGTTTTTGATTTTCAGGCATTGTATGAAAGAACAGATGCTTTGGGATTGACTTTGCTGGCTCTTGGGGGTTTGTTTTATACGGTAGGGATAATTTTTTATGTCAGGCATCGTGTCAAGTTCTCTCACGTAGTCTGGCATATTTTTGTTTTACTGGGCAGCCTTTTTCACTTTTTGTTTATCTTCTTAAGGGTCATTTAAAGCATATAGGCCAGAAATGCCGCAAAAATGACAATGAGAAGTTTGGTAAGATTAAACTTGTGCCCCTCACTGCTTTCAAAAAGGATGGTGGTAGAAACATGTAAAAATATACCAATAACTACTGCGGTAGCTTCCAGATAATAATTCTTTACAAATTCAAAATGCTCGGCTGCAAAGCTTCCCGCCGGGGTCATCAACGAAAACAGGAACAAAAATATAAGCGTATTCTTTTGAGAATACTTTGCCTGAATAAAAAATACGGTCAGAATAATCGCAATAGGAATTTTGTGGATAATGATTCCCCAGATCAGGTTGTGGTGGTCGTGAATGGGAATACCCTCCAGAAAGGAGTGAATACTTAAACTGGCAAACAACATCCACGGAAAAGTGGTGTCGATTTTGTGCAAATGCACGTGACCGTGTTCGGCCCCTTTGGAGAAAAATTCAAGAAAAATCTGAAGTATGATACCCGACATTATAAAAATACCGACGTATTTCCCATCGGCTTCATACACTTCCGGTAACAATTCAAAAATGGTGAGCGACAGCAGGAACGCCCCACTAAATGCCAGGAATAGCTTGATGTTTGAAGGTTTTTGCGGTTTGAAAAGTATTACAAACACATATCCTACAAGAATTGCTATAATGGGCAGCAAATAATTCATTAACCAAAAATAAGAATTAACCTTGGT
The DNA here is from genome assembly GCF_059864935.1 of Planktosalinus sp. NCBI lineage: Bacteria > Pseudomonadati > Bacteroidota > Flavobacteriia > Flavobacteriales > Flavobacteriaceae > Planktosalinus > Planktosalinus sp. The sequence continues at coordinate 1,848 of NZ_JCBCCK010000385.1, read as the reverse complement.
GATTTAAGCGGATCAAACGCTTGCAAATTATAATCCCCAAAAGTAAACAATAATTCGATTCCCGCCTTTTTAAAATAAGTTTTGAAATCCTCAAGGTTGAGTGCTTTTACCTTTTCAGTAAAAAAATAGTCTTCTTTGTTATCATTAAAGGTAATGTCCTTGTAAATATATCCTTCCTTGACATAACGATGAATATGAAAAGTGATTTTACCCACTTTTTTGGTTTCCTTTTCTACTAAATTATTGATAACAGAATTGACATTCATAAAATCGATCACCCCTTTGCCACCCTCATTGAGATTGGCTTTTATAGCTGCAATGGTCCGGAAATTGTCCTCTTCTTTTTCAAAATAGCCAAAACTGGTAAACAAATTAAAAACAGCATCAAATTTTTTGTGGTAGGGTTTACACATATCATGAACATCAAACTGAAGAGTTTCATTCTCATAGCTTTTAGCATAAAGGATACTTTCAGCTGATAAATCAACACCGGTCACATCAAATCCCAACTCATTTAAACTCACGGCATGTCGCCCTCTTCCGCAAGCCAAATCAAGTATGGTCTGATTTTTTTTGAGTTTAAGGAATTGAGTGAGATTTTTCATAAAGACTACCGCCTCTTCATAGTCTCTGTCTTTGTATAAAATATGGTAGTATGGAGTGTCAAACCAAGACGTAAACCAGTTTTCTGTATCTTTTTGCATTGTTTCAAATTCACACGTCTAAAATAACGTATTTTTGTAGCATAGTGTAACAAATTCTATGGAAAATAATTTTAAAATGGTGGCCAAAACCTTATTTGGTTTTGAGGAAATTCTCGCAAAAGAATTGAAAGATCTCGGTGCACAAAAAGTGGAAACGGGAACACGAAGTGTCAGTTTTATTGGCGACCTGGGGTTTATGTACAAAGCCAACCTGAGTTTGCGAACCGCCATTAAGATTCTAAAACCTATTTACACTTTTAAAGCGCAAAATGACCAAGATCTATACAGACAGGTTCAGAAATTTGACTGGTTGCAATACTTTAACCAAAACACCACTTTTTCGCTTGACGCCAGTGTGTCATCAGATTTTTTTAATCATTCGCTTTACGTCGTACACAAAGTCAAAGATGCCATCGTCGATCAATTGAGGGACAAAACCGGTCTTAGACCAAACGTTGACACACACAGACCCGAACTTCAAATCAATATTCATATTCAGGGTGACAGGTGTACCTTGTCCTTGGACAGTTCCGGGGGGAGTTTGCATCTTAGAGGCTATCGAAAAGAAGTCAACATTGCACCCATCAACGAAGTATTAGCTGCTGGATTGCTTATCAAGTCAGGCTGGACCGGACAAAGTGATTTTTTGGACCCTATGTGTGGAAGCGGCACATTTTTGATTGAAGCAGCTATGATAGCTTGCAATATCCCTGCAAATATCAACCGCCCCGAATTTGGGTTTATGCATTGGAAAGATTATAACGATGCCCTTTTTGAAACCATAGAAGAGTCGCTGCTCAAACGGGTGAGAAACTTTGATTATTCCATTTTAGGCTATGATAAAGCGCCTTCAGCTATCGCTAAAACGAAAGAAAACATTAAAAGCGCCAACCTCGAAGAATTCATAAACGTAAAACACGAAGATTTTTTCAAAACAACCAAGAACACTCAAGGTCCATTGCATATTGTCTTCAATCCTCCTTATGATGAACGGTTGAGCATCGATATGGAAAGTTTTTATACTGAAATTGGAAACACCTTAAAGCACGGGTATCCCAATTCAACTGCCTGGATGATTACCGGAAATCTTGAAGCACTCAAGTTTGTTGGTTTAAGACCTTCCCGAAAAATCAAAACCTTTAAC
>NZ_JCBCCK010000305.1:0-1703 GCF_059864935.1 Planktosalinus sp. | reverse complement strand
AACCCGTTAGGGTTTGAAATGGTCACAAACTGTGATGCCGGATTGGGGAACAAGGTCAGGCTTCCAATATTGGAATGGTCTTCTGTGCCCAAATTGGTTTCTACATCAAGTTCAAATGAACAAGTGGAAGTGTTACCACTGGTATCAGTTGCCGTAAGTGTAACGGTATAAGTGCCGTCTGATAACACAGTTCCCGGAGCCGGTGTCTGCGTCAAATCAGTCAGCGGATTGGTACAATTGTCTGTTACTGTAACAATTCCATCTCCAAAATAATCAGGTACGATAAATTCAAATGAGAAGGGGGCTGTATCATGTATTGTATCATCCGGACAATTAATTACCGGAGCATTGATATCAACTACTGTCACCCAGGCAGTACAAGTCAGATTATTAAATCCATCAGTAGCTGAATAAGTAACCAATACCGGAGCTCCAATATCGCTACAATCAAAATTTTCGATATCAACAGCTGTTACTAAAATAGCGCAGTCAGACAGATAAGAACCAATTAGTTCGGGTGTCAGTACTGCTGTTCCATTTTGGTTCAGTTCAAGTGTGAAGTCTGTACAGGTTACAACCGGAGCACTTGCTCCTTCTACAGTAACTATAGTTGTACAAGTGGATGTATTACCACTGGTATCAGTCACTGTCAATGTAATTGTATTGTCACCCAGGTGCGAACAGTTAAAGTCAGTCTGACTGATTGTAATAGTGTCAATAGCACAGTTGTCTGTACTGCCGGCATCAATCATAGCAGCGGTGATGCTCGCTTCTCCATTGGCATCAAGCTGAATGGTAAACGGAGCCACACAAAGGGTATCAGGCGGAAGTGAATCTTTAACGGTTACCACAGTCGTACAGGTGGATGTATTTCCGCTTAAATCTGTTACAGTAAGCGTGATGGTATTGTAACCCAAATGTGTACAGTCAAAATCAGTCTGGCCGATGGTAATCGTGTCGATACCACAAGCATCACTGCTGCCATTGTCTATCATTGCAGGAGTGATTGTCGCTTGACCATTGGCTTCCAATTCAATGGTAAACGGAGCCACACATAGGGCATCAGGCTCATATGAATCTTTAACGGTTACCACAGTCGTACAGGTAGATGTATTGCCATTAAAATCGGTTACAGTTAGCGTGATGGTATTGTATCCCAAGTGTGTACAGTCAAAATCAGTCTGGCTGATTGTAATCGTGTCAATAGCACAATTGTCTGTACTTCCGGCATCAATCATAGCCGGTGTAATGGTCGCTTCTCCATTGGCGTCCAATGCAATGGTAAACGGAGCTACACACAAAGCAACGGGAGCTATAAAATCCTCAACGGTTACCACTGTTGTACAAGTGGATATATTACCACTGGCATCTGTAACCGTCAATGTAATGGTATTGTCTCCTATGTCTGCACAAGTAAAGTTGGTCTGGCTGATGCTAATCGTGTCAATAGCACAATTGTCTGTACTTCCGGCTTCAATCATTAAAGCGGTGATGTCCGCTTCTCCATTGTCATCCAACTGAATGGTAAACGGAGCAACACAAATAGCTACGGGAGCTACTGTGTCTTCAACGGTCACCACTGTTGTACAGGTGGATGTATTCCCGTTTACGTCAGTTACAGTTAGTGTTACTATATTGTCTCCTATGTCTGCACAGGTAAAGTCGGTCTGGCTGATGCTAATTGTATCGATACCACAAGCATC
>NZ_JCBCCK010000382.1:0-5102 GCF_059864935.1 Planktosalinus sp. | reverse complement strand
CGAGCAGAAGCTTCCTGTTAACTCTAAAAGTTGCTTTTCCTTATTTTTAATTTCTTCTTTAGACATGATTATCCTTATATATTAGAGTGGACATTTTAAATTATTACGTTCAATCTCAACTCGCCTTCTCCACCTTCTTCGTCTCCTGCTTTTCAGCGTAAGCCATTGCGGCATCGCGCACCCATTCTCCATTGTTCCAGGCATTGACTCTAGCTGAAATACGCTCTTTGTTGCAGGGACCGTGGCCTTTTACCACTTGCCAGAATTCGTCCCAGTCGATTGGGCCAAAATCGTAATGGCCGGTTTCTTCGTTCCATTTAAAATCGGGGTCAGGGATGGTGATTCCTAAAATATCTGCTTGCGGGACGGTTTGGTCGATGAATTGCTGACGGAGTTCGTCGTTGGTTTTTCGCTTTAACTTCCATTTCATGGATTGTGCTGTGTGTACCGATTCATCATCTGTGGGTCCAAGCATCATTAGTGAGGGCCACCACCAGCGATTCAAGGCGTCTTGTGCCATTTCCTTTTGCTCTGGCGTGCCGTTGCAAAGGGTGAGCATAATTTCGTATCCCTGGCGTTGATGGAAACTTTCTTCCTTGCACACGCGCACCATCGCACGGGCGTAAGGTCCAAATGAGGTGTTGCACAACGGCACCTGATTGATAATGGCGGCACCGTCAACCAACCAGCCAATGGCTCCCATATCTGCCCAGGTTAATGTGGGGTAATTAAAGATACTGGAGTATTTGGCTTTTCCGCTGTGTAGTTGCTCATAGAGTTCGTCTCTGGAAACACCTAAGGTTTCGCAAGCACTGTACAGATAGAGGCCGTGGCCGGCTTCGTCTTGTACTTTGGCAAGCAATGCTACTTTTCTGCGTAAAGAAGGCGCACGGGTAATCCAATTGCCCTCAGGGAGCATCCCTACAATTTCAGAATGGGCGTGCTGTGAGATTTGACGGATGTGTGTCTGCCTATACTTTTCAGGCATCCAGTCTTTGGGCTCAATTTTTTCGTCGCGCGCTATTTTGGCTTCGAAAATTTGTTCTAGACTTCGACTCCGCTCAGTCCAGGTGTTTTTTATTTCTTTTTCGCTCATAATCCTCACCCCAACCCCTCTTATCCTCTCCCCAACCCCTCTCCCAAGGAGAGGGGCTTTTGAGTTTCAGGTTTTGGGTTTATTTTAGTTAAACAATTTATATTTTCGCCATTTGACTGACGAGACACCGGCCTTGCTACTTCGCTATCCTCTTTCGCTTAAGCTTCAGAGGATGAAAAGCTTCGTTGCATAAAGTCGCGGGTGTTGTTAGACGTCAAAGTCTAATACAATTTTATCAGATGTTGGCACCGCCTGGCAGCTTAAAATCAGGTTTTGGGCGACTTCTTTTTCATCCAATGCATAGTTGACTTTCATCGCTACAGTGCCTTCTTTGATTTCGCATCTGCAAGTGCTGCATACTCCGCCCTTGCAGGCGAAAGGTAAATCGGCTCCGGCGGCGAGGGCTCCGTCAAGGAGGTTGTCATAGTCCTCGCTCATGGTGAAATGAAATTCTTTTCCGGCATCAATAATGGTAACCTGAGTACCTTCTACTTTACTTTCCAGTGCTTTTTGTGCACGTTCTTTATCAGCTTCCGTAAGTCCTGAAACAAAGAGTTCATAATGGATTTTGCTCTTGTCCAGTCCGGCATTTTGCAACTCATCGCGGATAAGGAATATCATTTCCTCGGGTCCGCAGATAAAACAATGAGCTGTGTCTTCTATGTCGATGAACGTTTTGGTGAGCACGTCCATTTTTTGCTTGTCAAAACGACCGTTTAAAAACTCAATATCGCGTTTTTCTTTCGTAAGGAAATAGAACACGTGAAAACGGTTAAAGTATTTATTTTTAAGCTGTTCAATTTCTTCTTTAAAGATAATGGATTTTGAATTACGATTCAAATAAAAGAGCTTAAAGGTGCTTTCCGGCTCTTGGCTCAGGTGTGCTTTAATCATGGAAAGCACGGGTGTGATTCCGCTTCCTGCTGCAAAGGCAATGTAATTTTTGGGTGTTGAGGCATCGCAAGTCACACCAAACTCACCAGATGGCGGCATCACCTCCAGTTGGTCACCGGCTTTGAGCTCCTTGTTAATAAAACCGGAAAACTTGCCTTCAAAAATTTGTTTTACGGCAACTTTCCATTCTTTTTCTGCGGGATTGGAACAAAGAGAATAGGTGCGACGCACGTCTTCGCCATCAATGATTTTCCGTAAAGTCAAATGCTGCCCTTGCCGGAATTGAAATTCCTGTTGCAATTCTTCAGGCACATCAAAAGTGATGACCGAGCAATCTTTGGTTTCTTTATAAACGTCTTTGACGCGTATGTTGTGGAATTTTGCCATAAGAATAATTGTCAGCTAAATACTGATATGTTACAAAACTAACGATTGTTAGTTTCTTGTGCAAGTCCTCACCGTCCTCACCCCCGGCCCCTCTCCCAAGGAGGGGGAGTTTATTTTTAAAGAAAAAATCTTAATCCCTACTCATCAATATTTGAAGTACATACCAAAACATGAGCATCAATGAAGCGAAAAGGCCGAGTGAAGCACCTACATATTGGGTGACTTCATACTCATATTTTAGTTTGGAGGTTTGGTAAAGAATCGCGGCTCCGGCTAGTGCAACCATACCGAATGAGAACCAAAGCCCAAGGTCAAAACCGAAAATGATTCCGGCAACGATAAGTCCCATTGCAATAAAAACACCAATGGTAATGGCTGATTTCAGGAATGAAAAATCGGTTTTGGTCATAAACACCACAGCCGTAAGTCCGGTGAAAAGAGAAAGGGTTATGATTGCTGCCTGATTGATTAAGGCTGTTCCTCCTTCTATATAATAAATCGCTATGTATAATAACGGAATAAATATCAATGCATAGAAAACAACATAAATCCCCAGACCAATATATTGTTTGGTTTGACTTACATCGTGAGCGAGTTTATCTGCTTGGCTGGTCGCCAACCAAAAGGCTCCCAAAAGCAAAAGCCACAAATACCCTTGTGTCATTGAAAGCATAAATTCAACCAGTGCCGGGATTTTTAAAAACATCGATTCGACGAGGATGAAGGCAAGTACTGATAGTGCAACGTGCTGATATGTTTTTCTGTAAAATGCTGCTCTTTCCAGCTGGCTGGCTTGTGCTACAAGTACTCTGGGTTCCCGGTGTTGTTCAAAGTTGTTTTCCATTTTTAGTTGTTTTTAAATTTTAAAAATTGGTTTAAATATATGAAAAATTGTTATTGTTTTTTAATGCCGTTTATCAGGGTGTCGGGTATATCTTTTTTGAGTGTTAATGCATCTACCCCTCCTTTTTTGGTGTACCAAATGTAGAGCGTCCTCAAAGTTGAAAGCATGGAAAAGAGCATGATTTCTGTATCTCGCGGTGCGATTTCGCCTTGAGCAATTCCTTCATTGATGATGCTTCTAAAATTTTCTTCATAGTCTTCCCGCATTTTAACGAAATAAGGCAATTTTTCCTCCAGATGCATCCAGTCGTTGTTCAGGCAGGCCATAGCATCGGGGTTTTGGACCGTTAAATCGATATGGAGTTCGATGATTTTTTTGAGCTTTTCAAGTGAAGATTGTGGTTCATTCTTGACTTTTTCCATTCCGGAAGTAAACGCTTCGGCAATATCGATGATGATGGCGGAAAGAATTTCCTGTTTTGAATCAATGTGGTTGTATAAACTGGCTGCTTTGATTTCCATTGCATCTGCCAGGTCTCGCATGGTTACTGCACTATAGCCGCGCTTTTTAAAAAGTTTTGCGGCGGTATTCAGGATTTGATTTTTTCGTCGGCTTTGCATGTGGACGAAAGTAAGAAATTTTCAAAAGAGTTCCTTTTTAAATTATGTTGTGGCTTTTTGCTTTTTGAACAGTGTTCGATAAAGTTTTTCAATGTAATATCCATGAAAAGATATAATTAATACAAAAGACGACAGAATCCATATTTTTTGCATTATCTAAAATAATAACTCACAATCATTTTATTAAAGTTTTTTGTGTCAATTATTTCTTGATATTTACGGCACAAATCCATCAACACCTATCTATGAAAAAATTACTGATCACTTGCCTGTTATTTAGTTGTTTTACGATATACTCTCAGCAAAATGAGGAGCCTATTGAGTTCAATAAAAATGAAATAAAACTGAATATGCTATACTTTATATTGGGTGCAGTTGAGGTTTCTTATGAAAGAAATTTAAATGAATTTTCATCTTTGGGAACTTCCATCCTAATAAACACAAATGACAGTGAATTTTGGGATTTAAATTATGCGATAACACCTTACTACAGATTGTTTTTTGGGAAAAAACCTGCTCAGGGTTTCTTTCTTGAAGGTTTTGGGATGCTGAATTCTTACAAAGAATATGAGTATTGGTCTTATTATATTCCTGAACCTGGTTATCATTATCATGAAGAAACAACCAGTAATGCAACATCTTTTGCTTTAGGTATTGCCGTAGGAGGAAAATTTACACTTCATGAAAAGTTTGTCACGGAAATTTCCGGGGGCATTGGTAGAAATTTTATCAATAATAGTAAATATGGAGATTACACGGTTGTTCCCAGATTTTCGATAAGTGTGGGCTATCGCTTTTAAAATTTAAAACTTAATTTGGCCGAACTCGTTTTGTAATTTTTCAATTTGGTTTTCAAGTTTTTTTAGAAACCCAATGTGTCTTTCACTATTCGGGTTAAACGGCTTGTGTGCTATACCTTTTTGAATGGCATCAACCTCCTTCATTGTTGCAAAAGTTACCTTAGTAAAATATGTTTCTGAAAATCGTTCCCAAATGTAATCTATGGCCGACTGATTGGGGTGTATCATATCTTCAGCATAAAAACGGTAATCGCGCAGTTCGTCTAGTAGGATTTCGTATGAGGGGAAGTAAGCCCCCCAACCCCCCGAAGGGGGGCTTACTTTTAGCAAAAAACTATTTAAGCCTGCAATTAAATGTGCTTTACTTACTTGGTTTTCAACAAATCCGTCTTTCAGGTGGCGGACGGGTGAAATGGTGAAAATGAAATTGATGATTGGGTTGGCAGCTTTGACTTTTAAAA
>NZ_JCBCCK010000039.1:0-3441 GCF_059864935.1 Planktosalinus sp. | reverse complement strand
AAGGGAGCTTGACTGAGAGACATACAGGTCGATCAGGTACGAAAGTAGAGCATAGTGATCCGGTGGTTCCGCATGGAAGGGCCATCGCTCAAAGGATAAAAGGTACGCCGGGGATAACAGGCTGATCTCCCCCAAGAGCTCACATCGACGGGGGGGTTTGGCACCTCGATGTCGGCTCGTCACATCCTGGGGCTGGAGAAGGTCCCAAGGGTTGGGCTGTTCGCCCATTAAAGTGGCACGCGAGCTGGGTTCAGAACGTCGTGAGACAGTTCGGTCTCTATCTACAGCGGGCGCAAGAAATTTGAGTGGATCTGACTCTAGTACGAGAGGACCGAGTTGGACTGACCTCTGGTGTACCAGTTGTTCCGCCAGGAGCATTGCTGGGTAGCTACGTCGGGAAGGGATAAGCGCTGAAAGCATATAAGCGCGAAACCCACCACAAGATGAGATTTCTTTTAAGGGTCGTGGGAGACTACCACGTTGATAGGTCATAGGTGTAAAGGCAGTAATGTCATAGCCGAGTGATACTAATAACCCGTAAGCTTATGTACAGGCCTCCCTCTGGCCCCCTCCAAATGGAGGGGGGACTTGAAAAAGTCTTAAACAAGGGGGAGAGGCAACTCTTTAATTTGTTTTGATTATTTCTTTGGAAATCAAACGTATATTTTTTTTCAATATGTCACGATATTTCGTTTCCCTTCAGGTGCAATTTCAGGTTGCAGGGTAAGAGCTCTCCCCCTTTGGGGGAGCTGGAGGGGGCTTTATTTAAGGTGGCTATAGCAACGGGGCTCACCTCTTACCATTCCGAACAGAGTAGTTAAGCCCGTTAGCGCAGATGGTACTGCCATCCGGTGGAAGAGTATGTCGCCGCCTTCTTTAATCCCGATTGTGAAAACAGTCGGGATTTTTTTTTGGAATAAATTGGTGGGAGAGCCCGAACGTACCGTTCGGTACGGGCGGTACGGGTATGTCGCCGCCCTACCTACGCTTCATTGCTTGAAGCTACGGCAGGCAAGCTTCTTTAAAAAAAACCTTCATCTTTTGATGAGCGGTTTTTTGTTTTAAATGGTTTTGATATAGATGAGCGGTTTTTTTCTAATTTACTTAACTGCTTTATGACGGACTACTTCCCCGGAATTTGCTAACCAAACATAGACTTCATAATTGTCTTAATTCCTTTAAAGGCAAAAAATACCGCAGCAATTGCTATAATTAATCCAATTGGAAAAAACACAAAAAAAGTAATGTTGGTTTTATTTAAAAAACCCAATGTTATAAAATAGGGCCCCATAAACATAAGCGGTAAAGAAAGTGCCATAAACTTGACACCTGTCATCAAAACCTTTTTATCTGTGTGCTTCATTGTTGTCTTCCTTTAAAATTATTTATAGCATTTCTAACACTTTTGTGTTCTTCTAAAAGTGCTTTGGCTTCTATTTTAGAGATATTGAGTTCAGTCATTAACATATTGATACCTCGATTCACCAGCTTGTTATTGCTCAATTGCATATCAATCATTTTGTTGCCCTTTACCCTTCCCAATTGTATCATAGCAGTGGTTGAAATCATATTCAACACCAACTTTTGAGCTGTACCGGCTTTCATTCTGGAGCTTCCGGTAACAAATTCAGGGCCTACGATTACTTCAACAGGAAATTGAGCCACCTTGGAAAGCGGACTCCCTTGGTTACAAGTGATGCAGCCGGTTGTAATCTTATTTTTGTTGCATTCATCAAGCGCACCAATCACATAGGGAGTCGTTCCGGATGCGGCTATACCAATGACGATATCTTTTTCAGTTATATCTTTTGATTTCAGGTCATCCCAGCCTTGCGTTAATGAATCCTCAGCATATTCAATCGCTTTTCTAATGGCATTATCACCACCTGCAATTATTCCTATTACCAAATCGTGTGAAACACCAAAAGTGGGTGGACATTCACTGGCATCAACAATACCCAATCTTCCGCTTGTTCCAGATCCTATGTAAAAAAGTCTTCCACCAACACGGAGTTTTTCAATAACTATTTGGGTTAATGACTCAATTTGAGGAAGGGCTTTCTCCACAGCAAATGCCACAGTTTTATCTTCAGCATTGATGTTTTCAAGCAATTCTTTCACTTCCATTTTTTCTAAATGGTTATAAATTGAGTCGGATTCAGTGGTTTTAAAGAATTCCATGTTACAAAAGTACACAATGTAAAATAAGACAGTGTTTTTTGCCAAAAATAATATTCAAATATTTTAAGTTATTTTTGGCACGGCTATTGAAAATGCCCAAATAGTAACCTTAAAACTAAGTCTTATGGAAGCAAAATTACTTTTATTCGTTTCGTTTCTATTCCTTTGTGAATTTGGCTACAGCCAAAGCAGAAACGCCAGTCTTCAGGTTGAATTTTCACAATCCAGGGCACACTTTACTTTTGAAATTGGCAAGGAAAGATTTCAGGTAAATCGAGATATTTTGTTAATTGACGATTTACGTAGTGGTTTTCATCCTGTATTAATTTTTGAAATGCGTGGTAATAGAAGAGTGTTAGTTTATGACGGAGGAATTAATCTGGCTCGCAATGCAACCACTTTTGCATTTTTCAGAAATGGGAATTTTGAGGTTTTTGGAATAGAGCCTTATATGATTGATGAGCCTGTTATAGTGGTTGAAGGTCCTTCTGAAATGAATGATATGATGTTTCAGCAGCTCAAACGATCGGTTGAATCTGAGTCTTTTGACTCTAGCCGTGTTGAATTACTTGAATCAACCTTGAGTAATAATTTCTTTACGTCTCACCAAATAAAAGAATTGATGCTGCTGATTTCATTTGATTCGGGAAGGCTTCAGTTTGCAAAAGCTGCTTACACCAGAACAGTTGACCCTGAAAATTATTTTGTGGTAAGGGAGGCGTTGTCTTTTGCAAGTAGTAAAACTGAATTGACAAAATATATAAATTCTATACCAGCTTATTAAATGAAAAAGGCTGTCAAAACTGACAGCCTTCTTAACTTATAACTATTTTAAGGAGTTTTAAATTAATTGTTTTCCCTGTTTTTTGAAAATAACCGTAGGGCAGGTGCGACTTTTAATCCAAAAGCAAGATAGTTACCTGTTATTTTATGCTCAGAAACCGTATTCTCTGAAACAAACAAGTTGCGAGTCCTTACAGTATTTGTATAAAACGTGGTGGGTTGGTAATTGAATAAAACATAGGGTTGTACTAATAAATATTTAAAATCCAACGCAAATCCTAAAGATGCGTGAACCCCAAAATTCATCTTACCCCCGTTATACTCCCCCTCATATGTTGCACCGGGCCAGGTGGTTTCATCATCTCCTAAATTTGAATTGGCATTTATCCCAAAACTTCCACTATCAGGATTGTTCTTATGAAAAATAATAGTAGGGCCCAAAGAAGCCGTTAAATATACTCTATCAGGAAGGAGGGT
>NZ_JCBCCK010000224.1:0-4181 GCF_059864935.1 Planktosalinus sp. | reverse complement strand
AATTATTTTGTTTAGCTCAGCTTTAAAATCAGTTAATGTGTCCTGAAAAATCATTTCAGCGCTTCCTTCAGGATTCGCTTTGTTGTTAAAGGGTAAAAATCCCTGCCCCAAATTCCTAAATGAAACAATTCCCGCTTGAGTATTCCCAAACCTTAAAGCATGTTCAGACATTAAAGCATAAGCAAGCACTTGTATTTTCTTACTGTGTTTGTCGTAATCAGAAAAAAGTGTTTCCCAGTCATTGAGGTTCAAATCCGGTTGTTTTACCAGACCTGTTTTATAGTCGATGATCCTGGGTGTTCCGTTATGTGTGTCTATGCGGTCAACAGTTCCTCTCAATTTCACGGGGAAGTCCAGTTCGGGGATGTCTAATGGAGCCTCCAGTTTATTTTCAAGTGAATGTATGATAATCTCATTTCCTTGTTGAATTTCGAATAATTCCATTTTCAGGAAATTGTGGACATAGCGTTTTGAAATTTCAAAAATGATTTTGTTTTTTCCGCTTTCAATGTTGCCTTCTTTAAAAGTGTTTTGAAACTCTTTTGCCACTTGCCCATCTACCTTTTTCCGAAGGAGCTTTAGGATTTCTGTCGAAAGAATTTCGTTAATGTAAGGAGTGTACAATGCTTCAAGCGTATTGTGAACGATGGTTCCCAAAGTGTTTGCTGCAACCGTTTCTTCAATTTCATCAACATCCCGAATGCCGAGAATGTACCTGTCATAAAAATCAATGGGATTACGTATGTAAGTAGTGATGGCAGAAGGAGAAAGACCACTTGTTGCAAGCTTTTTGAGCTGTTCTAAAACACTGGGGGTTTTCTCTATTTGTTTCAGACTCTTTTCCGGAATGTCGATTTTTGGGGAGTAGATATATTCTCTAACATCGTGTGTGGAAGGACCCTCATAAGCGAGTTGCATTAAAAACCTGCTTTTCTCTCCGGCATTCAACCCGCTGCTGTGGTTGTTGTATAAAAGATCTATGTTTTTTGCACGATGCAACAGGCTGTAAAAATGATAAGTATAAACAGCATCTTTTTCTTTGTGCGTGGGCAGGTTGAATTCTTTTTTTAAATCAAAAGTAATGAATGACTTGTTGCTTTTTCCCACCGGAAGCGTGCCCTCATTGGCTGAGAGTAAAATAACCCGTTCAAAATCCAGGGAACGGGTTTCTAGCAACCCCATAATCTGAAGTCCTTGATAAGGCTCGCCTTTAAAATCGATTGAAGTTAATGATACGATTTCCTTATAGAGTTGATAGAGTGTTTTTGTGGTTTTTATATGTGAAAACTTATTGTTTAGGGTTTCCAGTTTGTTCCAGACCTCATACAATTTATAGAGTGCCTGAATTAGAATATTATCCCGGGCTTGCTTTTCTTTTAGTGTAAGAAGAATTTGTTTTGCGTTGGATATTAAACTGTCAACGGAGGAATTTTCAGGCGAAAAAATAGAATGAATGGTTTTCATTTCATTTTCCGGAACGAGGGAAGCAATGAGGTCATAATTTAAATGGGTCAGGTTTCTTTCGCGGAGGGTTTCATTTATTTTATTTGCACTTTTGGGAATAATACTTCCACTTAACGGGTGGTTTAGAATTTCCAAAACATCTTTATAGTAAAACGATTTTTGTTCATCCCGGTGAATCTTTAAAAGGGATTCAAAAAAGGAGGTGGCCGGAATTGATTTTAAAGGCAAGCCCATCGTGATATTGACCGCTTTAATGTTTTGCGGAAGCGAATTTAACATTGGAATCAGCAAATTTTCATCAGCGAGTACTAGAGCTGTTTTAACAATTTCGTTTTCAGGTAATGCTTCTAGAATTTTCGAAGCACACTTTACTTGCCCCAAGTTTTTTGAACACCCGGTGATATTGATGGTTTTGAGTTGTTCAAAGTAATTTGAAACAGTAAGAAACGGGTTGTCTTTATAAAATTTCCAAGTTTTTTTAATATCCCTTAAAAACAGGGAAGCACTGTGATAGGGTTTGTCCATAAAGTAAGCCTCAGCATCCCAATACACTTGTGTGTTCCCCCTTTCCAGCATTTCCTGAATGATGACTTCTTCAGCTTTGTTTAGTGCGTTAAAACCAATGAAAATGTGAGGGTTGCTTTTTTTAGACTGAATATAATGTTCAATATTCACTGCGGCTTCCCTGTAAACCAATCCTTGATGGGCGAAGCCTTTTAGTTTTAACTTCTCGGAAAAATTTTGATACAGGACGGGGAGGGAGTTCCAGAATGAAAGGTAGTTTTTTATTAAAGGCGTTTTTTGATTATTGAGATACCAGTGTTCAATTTCTTTGATTTCATTGAGGTAATTAAAAAACCGGTTTTGGTCAATCAGATTTCTATCAATTTCGTTAAAATCTTCAATCAATACAGACGCCCAACTTGAAAAACTTTCAAAGTTCTCTTTTTCTAAAACGGAAATTTCATTTAAATAAATCTCATAAAACTCAAACAAGAGCTCTATTGAATTCGCTATTTTCAAGTCGGCAATTTTTTCAATAAATTCCTCAATGCTTAAAATTTCGGGAGCAAACTGAGTTTGGGTGTTTTGCGATAGGATTTCTTTTTTCAGGAAGGTGCCCGCTCTTTTGCTGGGCAATACAAAAACAAAATGGGATAGATTTTGTTTTGATTTTAGAAGGGTTGAAACAATTTCATTTAAATATGTTGTCATAGCATAAAAATAAGAAACGCCACTGAAATTTCAGTGGCGTTTCCAATATAATTATTTAATGTTTCTCTTATTTCTGAAGAGAAATTTCAACACGTCTGTTTTGTTGTCTACCTGCCGCTGTAGTGTTTGGAGCGACTGGTCTGTCAAAGGCATAACCTTCAGATGATAACCTGCTTCTATCCATTCCTATAGTCGTCAAGTATTCCATTACAGAAGCTGCTCTTTCTTTAGAAAGTCTTTCGTTTAATGCTCTGCTTCCAGTGTTATCAGTGTGACCTTCAATATGGAATTTAGCATTTGGATATTCTCTCATAATATCAACTATACTTTGAAGTGCAGCATAAGATTCTGGACGAATAGTCGATTTACCTAAGTCAAACAAGATGGTTTTTGAAAACTCATTTAATTGCTTAATAACCTCAGTAGTTACTTCAGGACAACCTCTGTTTGCAACAGTTCCGGGAACATCAGGACACTCATCTAAGTGATCTGGCACACCGTCACCGTCTCTATCTGGCCAAGGACAACCATTGTTTTCTTTTGGACCAGGCACATCAGGACACTCGTCTAAGTGGTCTGGCACACCGTCACCATCAGTGTCAGGACATCCGTTGAATTGTGCAAGACCTGGAACGGTTGGGCACTCATCAAGGTGATCTGGAATACCGTCACCGTCTGTATCAGGACATCCGTTGAATTCAGGAAGACCTGCTTCATAAGGACACTCATCAAGGTGGTCTGGGATACCGTCACCATCTGTATCAGGACATCCGTTAAATTCTGCAAGTCCGGGAGTATCAGGACACTCGTCTTCGTGGTCTGGAATACCATCACCGTCACGATCTTTCATTCCAAATTGGAATATGATACCGGCAGAGTGTTGAAAGTGCTTAACACCGTAGTCTTCTTCAAACGAATGCTTATAAGTTGACTGAAGGTTTAAAGCAAGTGATTCGCTTAACCAAAACTTAAAGCCTAAAAGTGCGTTTGCAGTTCCAAATCCAATTTCATCAACCCAGGTATAACCACCACCAATACCTAACTGTGGGTCAAACCAAGAGCTGTTTAATGCTTTTTTAAAGCTGTATTTAACTTCGCCATCTGCTGCATAGTAAGTGAGGTCTTTAGTGGTTCCAAAGCCCATATCACTTACATTTAAATTGCCAATTTTTTTAATTCTGTTTACGGAACCTGCGGCAGTGAAAATAAAACCACCACCCATGTATTTAGAAATGGCAATTCTAGATACTGTTGGTAGAATGTTCCAATGGTCATCAGCATTGAAAAACTCGTCAAAAATTTCTCCTCTAAGTTCGGCTGGAATTCTGTCATCGACCTCGCCAACAGGGTAAACATCAACTGCGTTGATGCCAAACTCAACCGCCCAACGGTTGTACTCGTCCTGAGCATTTAGATTACTTAATCCGAAGATAAGTAAAGATGCAACTAATAATCTGCTAAGATGTTTCATATTCAATAATTTAAATTTTAAGTGTTAATTG
>NZ_JCBCCK010000375.1:0-22441 GCF_059864935.1 Planktosalinus sp. | reverse complement strand
CTGGCAGGATTTTTTGCTGAAAATGGCGTGAACTGCATCAAGTTCAATTTTTCACATAATGGAAGTACTCCTGAACATCCCGAAGAACTGACAGATATGGAAGCCTTTGGAAACAACAATTTCACCATAGAATTGGATGATCTAGATACTGTTTTAAACTGGATAGACACCCAAAATGATTTTTCCGATTTAAGTTCTTCAAATTCATTAACCGTTATGGGACACAGCCGTGGAAGTGGAACTGCCATTATCAAAGCCTCTGAATACTCAAGAATTGATAAAGTGATTTCATTTGCCGGTGTTTCAAATTTCAGCGCAAGATTTATTGACGAAAAAACATACAATAACTGGAAAAGTGAAGGTGTAATCTATGTTGAAAACAGCCGGACCAAACAAAAACTGCCGCTTTACTACCAAATTGCCGAAGATATTTACAAGAATTCTGAACGCTTAAATATTGAACGTGCCGCTAAATCCTTAAACAAACCACACCTCATCATTCACGGTACTGAAGATGCTGCAGTTCCACTCGACGAAGCAAAAGCCCTTCACAACTGGAGTAAAAAAAGTGAATTAAAAATAATTGAAGGAGCAGACCATGTCTTTAATGTTAAGCACCCCTGGAATGAAAAATCGCTGCCAGACAGTTATGTAGAAATTTTAAGTGACTGCTTGAGTTTTATCAAAGGGTAATTCTGATTACTTCCGATTGTCAATAAAAGTCAATGGCTTTCTGCTTGCCGGAAGAAGTACCATTTTTTCAAGTATCTCATAATCTACTAATTCCATTTTTGGTGTAACTCGAAGTTTTGCCCTGAAATGATCTTTAATTTCGTCTAAAAACTCATCTGTGGTAATGGGAGATGCAATTTTGATTAATATCTCATCAGTGCCAACTTCATTGGTAGAAATTTCAATTTGATGCAACTGAATTTCCTCAAAATAAGACATCAGGTCGTGCATGGCCGGCGGGTATAGTGTTGTGCCCTTGTATTTTATCATTTGCTGTTTCCTGCCCAAAACCGGACCCAACCTTAGCGTATTTCTGCCACAACTGCAAGGCTCATGATGTGCCCGTACAATATCTCCGGTTTTAAAACGCAAAAGAGGCATTGCTTCAATACCCAGCGTAGTAATAACAAGCTCCCCCATTTCCCCGTTTTGAACGGGTAGATTGTTATCGTCTAAAATTTCTGTTATAATTAACTCGGGATGAAGGTGACCGCCTTGCATTGCTTCACATTCGGTAAAAGCGGTGCACATTTCGGTAGAGGCATATGTAGAATACAATTCTATATTCCACTTTTCGGTAATTTTTTTGGTTAGTTGGTTGGGAATGAAATCCTGTTCCCTTAAAGTTTCGCCTATACAAACCACACCCTTAACGCCCGATGCATTGTAATCGATATTGTTTTTTTCGGCAAATTCAATCATTTTCAAGAGAAACGAGGGAACAGCTATCAGATATTTGGGCTGGTAGGTTAAAATGGAGTCCCATTGTAATTCAGGGATTCCGGCTCCAACCCGAACCGCCGCAGCGCCTATTTTTCGTAAACCAAGAAAATAGGCCAATCCCGCCATAAACCTCCGGTCTAAAGTGGTCATCAGTTGCACCACATCGCCTTTCTGAATTCCTGCACAAGCTAAAGAAACGGCTTCGTTATAAGTGAGTCGCTCCAGGTCTTTTTCGGTTAAACCAAATGTAACCGGTTTTCCTAATGTTCCGGAAGTAGTCACATAATCAATGATTTTTGATTTCGGAACACAAAAAAAATCATCATTGTGTTCCTGCAAATCGGTTTTTGTGGTTACCGGAAGCTTAGCCAAATCTTTTACAGTTTTAATAGCATTGATGTCAAACTTATTTTTCTTAAAAAGTGTTTTGTAATAAGGCGAAAACTCATTGAGATAAGTAAGTTGTTGAACCAGCTTTTGATTTTGAAAAGCCTGTATTTCTTCTACTGAAGCAGTTTCTATTTTAGGAATTAAATTCATCAAAGCTTTCGGTTTATGGTTGTCAATTCTTTTTCAATATTTCTGCGGTCAACCAGTGTTGTAATTTCTTTGGCAAGTGCCTTTTCATACTGTGTTTTGGCTGCTGCATACCATTTGTTTTGCAAATAGTATTTTCCGGTTTTGTAATAAGGCACCCAATAGTCGGGATTTAATTTTTGATACTCCAAAATAAATTGCGTGCTCAACCTTTCGTTGTTGTTGATTGCCTGATCCATTTTTCTGTCTAAAACCCTGAATTTTTCATAGTTTTTAAACGCCCGACTATTCATAAATTCATCCTGAGGGATATTTTTGTTTTCTGATGCTAAAGTAACAGAAACCTGTTTGTTTTGGTTAAATATTTCATTCAAATCATAAGCAACAAAAGTTCCTAACTGGTATGGTGGAGCTGAAACCCAAACCAAACGCTCTTCAGGTTTAAAAATAATGCCATGATGTGCCAACAATTGGTTGAGTGCTTTTTCGTTGCCATAGCCAATGCTTTTATTGTTGTGCCCTTTTCTGTTTCTGAGTATTTCTGCCATTTTTTGGGGATTCAGTTTGTCGTTTTCTTCCAGCAACTCCTCTACGCGTTCAAACCTGTATTGGGAATGACTTTCTTCAATGTGTTTCAGGTTTCGCTTGTCATCTTTGTAAGCATCACTTTGAAAATGATTGGAACAAATCAAACTGCCGGAATTTTGAACCTCATAAACTCCAAAGTTTTCCGGTGACATTTCAATGAGAACTGCCCTTCGGTCAACTGCACTACCCACCATAATAGCTTCTGAAACAAATACTTCTCTTTGTTTTGCTATGGCTATGGCTTCATCGATGTTTTTGGCATACTGTAAAATTTCACGGGCAACAATCGAAACCGGAGTTTTGGCTACCATTGGAATTTCAGATTTCCCGGCATTCATGGTTACAGTAAGTCCTTCTAGATTCATCCCTGAAACCACACCAATCATCCCCGGCCAGGTAACTGACATAAAAGGGTGTCCTTTATCTGGGGTGACAAATGCAACAATTTTATTTTTGGCAAAATCATCACCTGCATAAAAATCAAAGTTTCGCCCAATAAGCAGCCTTCCATCCTCAGATTGATCATGCCAAACAGCTAAAGAAGTGCACCCCACCAATGCTAAATCCTGAAGTGCATGGCCAATATCATGGGCTGCATGCAGATAAAGCAATCGCAAGTATTGAGGTGCAATAAAGTTGAATTGGCCTGAGGCAAAATGTGAAACGCCGTAAATTTCAGTTTTATATTCTTCAGGAACGTGGAGGTGAAGTTTTCGGTTGTACCACCTTAGGAACCCACGTAACAGGTTTTGTTTAAATTTTGATGGAACAATCTCTTCTACTTTTGCAAAAAAAACAGCTTCCTGATAGTGAAGCAAATCCTTGGTTAATGCACCATTGATTAATCCTAGTTGTAATGGGTCTCCGGAAATTTTCAGCTCCCAAAGTCCATATTGGTTTTTTGATAAGAAATTTGACTTATAGGAAATTAATGTGTCTGTAATTACCTCAACAACAGGAATTTCTTGATTGTAACCTTCTACAATGGGTTGGTTATTTACAGACTTTGATGTTCCACAAGAAATTAAAAAGATAATTGCGATTAAAAAGGATGCTATTTTAATCGAAAACTTCATGATTGCAATTCAAGTTCTTTATTGATTTTTTCTATCAAATACTCTTTACCCAATATTTCTGAACAGGTCACCACTGCACCAATTGTTACTCCCAAAATACCGTGCATATTGATGCTCTGACCTGTTAGGTAGAGGTTTTCCAGCTTTGTTTTGGGTGAAATAAATGTTTTCATTGGGTTGTTCGAATCTTTTACATAACCGTAAAGATTGCCTTTATATCCGCCAATATAGTCCCTGTATGAAAGTGGTGTTGAAGTATGAACAGACTGGATGCAGTCTCTTATGCCGGGGAATTTTTTTTCAATTTCTTTTAGAAAGACTTCAGTTTTTTTCTTTTTAAATTGCTCATAAGCTGTTCCTCTTTCTTCAATTTCAGAAACGGTGTTGTGAGTGTGTTCCCATTGTTTTACCTCATCAAAGTGCATATAAGAGATGGCTGTTAAGCTCTCTGCCCATTTTTGGTTTTCCTTAGAAATATTCATTGAAACCATATAGGCTTCCGGCCAGGTTTCCTGAGTATATTCATGGGCATGCCAGACTCTTGAACTGTCTTTAAAGTGGTAATAATTATGGTTTAAATAGGGGAAAGATTCCGGGTTAAAAACCAAGTATAAACTAAAAGCTGATGGCAAGGCTTCAAGGCTCTGAATCCTGTTGAAATACGCTTTTCTAAAATGTTTCTCACCCACCATTTTTAGTGTGGTTTTAGGCTCAATGTTAGATATAAAAGTATCTGCCTCTATTCGGTTTCCCTTTTTTGTAATTACTGCATTTACTTTATTGTTTTCTGTTTCAAAATTTACAACCTCCTGATAATTATAGACCTCGCCACGATACTTTTTTAATTGCCTGATAAGTTGTTTTGTAATCTGGCTGCCACCATTTATGCAACGCCAGGCACTTTGAATGTATGAATTGACCGAAAGAGAATGCACATACAAAGGTGTTTTTTCGGGGATACCAACATACAATGTATTTGAACCCGCAAGTACGGCTTTCAGCTTTTCATTATTAGTCACGCTGTCAATGTATTCTTTGGCATTGAGAGATAAAATCTTGTCTTGATAACCTGCGCCACTTCTCAGGTTATAAAATGGAAAGGAATCGCAGGTATAGCTTAATTTTTCACAATACTTTTTCAGGTTATCTTCTTCATCGGGAAAATATTTGACCAATTGCTTGACAAAATTTTCATAGCCTTGAGCGTGAGGATAAATGTTTTCGTCATCATCAAATGTGATACAATCAAAGCCGTCTTCATTTAACTTTTTTAAACGAAGTTGATCCATAATTTCCAGATAAGAAAAATACTTATACAGGTTTTGACCTTTTTCAAGACCTCCTATGTAATGCACCCCGGTATCAAAAATTGTTTTGTCTCTTACAAAGGTTTGCAGGTTGCCACCATATTGACGGTTTTTCTCCAACACACAAACTTTCTTGCCCTCCTTGGCAAGTATAAATGCAGAAACCAAACCGCCAAGACCACTTCCTATAATTACAAAATCATATTTTTTATTCACTGTTTATTTTCTTGAATACCAAAAAGTCTTTTTCGTATTCTAAATTAAAAGACTCTGACAATTTATTTTTCAACGTAAAGTTATGTATTAATATAACAACATTGGCCTGTAACAACAACTTGTTTAAAAGGGCTTCATCAACTTCAACCCCTGAAATCATCAAAGTTTGCCATTCATTTTCTGAAAGTTCAGGGTCTTCAATATAATTAATTGTCCTTTTTTTCACAAGATACCCCGACCGGGCAATCCTTCTTTTTACAGCATCAATTATGAAACTGTCTATTTTTCGTTTGGGTTCTTGTAGTGCTATCAGTGCGTCCCATTGACCATAGTCGTTGTTGATGTGTAAAATGCGTTCATTTACAGCTAAATGATTGTTGAGATTATGGTATGCTGTTTTGTGTTTTCTCAAACTTTTCTGAACCTCATCAACAACCATTTTGTCTTTGTATAAATAGTTGAGCTGAATTTTATTGATGAAGTAATTTTCGTCTTCAATTTCAGTCCTTATTTCAGAAAATTCCTTTTTGAAATACTTGCTTATGGATTTTGTTCGCAATTTAAAATTACTACCAAAACTCATATCGCTATGTGAGATGCGTTCACCAATAATCACTGTTATACTTCCGTCATAAATGATGTGGTCATCCTTAGGGCATACTTCCGAATTTCCGTGAATATACACCGGTAATACATCCATTTTAAATTCTTCAGCCAGAAAAAATGCCCCTTTGTGAAAACGCCTCAAAACATTATCAGGAGAACGGGTGGCTTCCGGGAAAATCATCAGGGAGTAACCCTCTTTAACTTTTTCGCGTAAGTGGGAAACCCCACTTTCCAAACCTTTTGACACCGGATAAAATCCCGCTAACCGCGCAGCACCACCAATTATGGATGAATTATACACCCAGTCATTGACCAGAAAAATAATTTTTGGATGCAACTGCCCAATAGTAATGGAATCTAAAAACGAGCTGTGGTTTGAAATAATTATTGCGGGCTTTTCAAAAGTTTCATTGTGTGAGTTGATGATTTTTTTTCTTACAAACGGGTTAGTATATAAAACTGACATTAAATATTTTGACAGTAATTTCCTAAACCACATTACTTTGGTTTCTTTTTTTGTCGGGACTAAAAGCATATAAACAGGCCCCAAAACGGTTATCAACAGCCCCCCCAATCCATAGTAGAAAAATGAAAAAGAAGAAAATAGAAATATGCGCAATGAAATTGGGGATTTTCCTTTTTTTACCCTATTCTCAAAGAAGAACTGAAACAACAAGGGGTAAAACACAAATGTAACCACAAGTGCTGAAAACACACCTACAATAGAGGCTACCGAGATAGACTTTAATGCCGGGTGTTTCGCAAAAATCAATACCCCAATAGCAAGTGTTGTGGTTAAAACAGCTAATAAAATTGACGCCCTGTAAGTGCTGATGGCAACTTTATAGCCCGTGTACCTTTTTTGCAGGGCACTGGTCATAAAAATACTGAAATCTACCCCTATACCAAAAACAAGTGTGCAAACAATTAAGCTGAAAATATTTAACTGGATTTGCAGTAACACAAGGACACCTACCGTTACAATGGCTGTCAACACTATTGGAATGGCACTTACAAGCACCAACTCAATGCGCCTGAAGAATAGCCACAACAACAATAAAATAACAATTAAAGAATAATTGATTAAATCGCCAAAATCGTCTTTAAGTTGTCCTAAAAAGGTTTCATTGATTTCCTGACGGTCAATCAGCAAGACATTTTCAGTATTCTGAAAAACGTCCATCAACTCTTCTCGTTTTGACTCTTCAATTTTTACCAAAGTGGAAATCGTATAAAACCCATCATTTTCTGATACAAATTCATCTACAGGGAACGTTGATATTCTTTTAAAATCGCTTAAGGTTTTTACTTTGAACTTGTTTTCAAGGTGTGTATAAAAACGGGCATGGGTTTCGGGTTTAAAGCCGAAGTTTTTTCCTTCTTCAATAAGTGCTTGTTGAAGGTTTTCTTTTTTTTCAGTATTCCAGAATGTTTCCCAGGTTTCTATCAGTTGGTTTTGCTTTGCTTCAGAAAAAAGCACATTCCCAATGGAGCTAAACCTGATAATTTCTTTTTTTTCTTCGGCCAATTTCAGATGTTCATACACCACTTCATTTTTTTGCAAGGCTTCTTCAGCAGTGTTGCCATAAGCAATGATGTAAATCGATTTGGATGTTAAATGGGTGATGCTTTCCAGTTTTTTTTCGGCATTTTTTAAATCTTTTGAAACATAATTAAGTGCTGAAATATCATTGTTAAACTGCAATTTGTGGAAAACAAAAAGTCCGGCAACTACCATAACAGCCATAATTGTAACCAATACTTTGTGTTTGTGAAATTTTACCGTGGCCAATCTGTCAAAAAAGTGATGTTTTTCAGCTTTTTCTTTCCCTTTTGGCCTGTACAAATGTGGAATCAAAATCAAAGCAAAAAAGGCAGAAGCAATCACACTGATTGCCGCAAAAACCCCCAAATCTTTCAAAACATCAGACTCTACAAAAAGTAGGCACAAAAAAGCCGCAGCAGTTGTTGCGCTGCTCATTACTACAGGTTTGGTGATGTTTTCAAACAACGCCTTGACATTGTTGTTATGCTTAAAGTGCGTCAGGATATGCAGGGAATAATCGAGAGTTACCCCCAGCAAAATAGCTCCCACACTAATTGAAATGGCAGAAACTGTTCCCAGCAAAAAGTATACACAGGCCAGGGCCGTTAAAGCGCCAAAAATCGTGGGCACAAAAACAATCAACGGGATGAATATATTGCGGTAGTAAAAAATGAGCAGTAACATCAAGGCGCTTAAAGACAAGGTTATTGTTGTTAAAATATCACTTTTAATTTGTGAAGCATTGGCAACGGCAATCAGGTTTGCTCCAAAAAAATCAATACTGGCTTTTCCGGAAAATTCGCTATTTAATTGAGATTTAATGTCATTTAATTTCTCTGCAAAAACCGTGTTTTCTTTGGTTTCACTTCCCGAAAGTCCCGGTATTAAAAACAACAGGATTTTAGAGCGGTCACGGGTGGTTAAGTATCCGTTTTCAAATTCAAGGTTTTCATCCACATTCAGGTGTTGAAGTTTTTGAAGTCCGAGGAATGAAATGCCCAAAGGGTCTTTTAAAATCATATCACGGGATACCATTCCGGTGGGAGAAACCAATGTTCTGAAGTTGTTTTCGGTAATCTTTTTTAAGCTGTCTGATTTAAATTTTGAAGTAATTACCTCATAATCTTTGGGTGTGAGAAATAGCGGTAAGTTTTCATAAACAAAATCCAGTGTTTGTTGAAAATCTTCCATTTCCAGGCGACCTTGCACTTTTTCAATATAATCGTCTAGTGTGGCAATACTATCCAAAAATGTTGTCGCCATTTGAGTCAGATCATCAAAACTGCCTTGTGGTTCGCTTTGGATTATCACCGCGATTTTATCAGAAAAGTCAAGCTGTTGCAGCACTTTTGCAGTGATATTGGTTTGGTCGTTTTTGGGGAGTACCCGCGAGATGTCTTCTTCAAAATTAATTTGAAAAGCAAAAAACAAACTTCCGGCCAACACCAGTACAGCCGATAAAATTGCTGTCCATTTTCGGAGTTGAATGGTTTGATAAATTTTGTAGAAAAAGTGATGCATGTTTATGCCGGCGATTTATCTTTTTTCGCTTTAAGCGAAAGTAATAAATAACTTCCAACCCCAAAAAGAATTGCTGAGGCAGTTGCTAAAATGAAACTGCCTAAAACATATTGAAACAAGCTGGCTTCTATGGCTTCAAAAGGCGATGATTTTATCCCTTCAAGTGTGACTTTTCCGGGAATGAAAAGGGCTCCTGTTTTTAACGAAAGAAATATGATTACCGGAATCATAGGAGGAATGCTGATGTTTGAAAAAGCAAAAGACAGCACTTTATTAAGCCTTAAAATTACTGCCAAAAAAATCACCAATGCCGTTTGAAACCCCCAAAACGGACTTATGCCGATAAACACTCCCAACGCAATGGAAGAAGACTTCTTCATTGAAGATCCTGAACTTTCAAGCAGGTCTTCTTTAATAAACCGACGGATGCTTTTTTTCTGAAAATTCCTGAAAAAATCACGGGGTTTGATATATAACAGCATGATTAAAACCAAAACTGTATTCAACACGCTTATGCGGAAAAAATCCTTGTATGGCCTGAAATGACTCACTCGGTCTTGTAAATCATAATGCACTTTAATGGGAATATTTTTTACGGGAATGCCCTTCCAGGCTGAACGAACAATGATCTCAATTTCAAATTCAAATCGTGTGGTGAAGTATTTTTTGGGAATGGCTTTCAGCGGATATGCCCTGTATCCGGATTGTGTATCACTAAGCCGAATTCCTGTTTCAAACCAAAACCAAAAATTGGAAAAACGGTTTCCAAAACTGCTCCTTTTTGGAACACCTTCCTGTTTCATGTTCCGGCTTCCTATGAGAAGAACCGGGTGATTTTCACGATGTAAAGCTTCCATAAAAACAGGAATATCATCAGCAAAGTGTTGCCCGTCAGAATCTATGGTGATGGCATAATCAAATCCAAACTCACGAGATTTTTGAAAACCCAGTTTTAATGCCTGTCCTTTTCCTTTGTTTTTGGGATACTCAATTAAAACAATGTGTGGGTGTTTTTTTAAAATGCTTGCAGTATTGTCTGTCGCCCCGTCATTGATAACAATTACAACTTCAACTTGCAACAATACCTCATCAATAACTTTAGCAAGAGTGTTTTGATTGTTGTATGTGGGAATAAGGACACAAACCTTGAGTGGCTTTTGGGTTTTAAAAAGGCTTGTGGTTTCTGGCATAAGACAAAAGGAAAATCTGACACAAATTTACTGAATTTATCAGTTTAAAATTTGCTCTTTTTCCTCTTTGGTGAAAAACCCAGAATTGGAAACATAGTCCCTGATACATTTTTTAACAGCGGTGGATTGCTCGCTGTAGTTTTGCATAATCAGGTTTTTGTCTTCATCCATATTGGTTTTGTATTTGACAATGCGCGGACTGTTTTCCTGAACACTTAACCTGATTAACCTGATTTCTATGTTGTTGGGTTCTGCTTTAACTACAGCTTCAATATAATCTACAGCTTCAATAAAAAACTCTTTTTTCTCTTTTACATTTTGACCGTATTTAGCTTTAAGTGCCAGTGCGGCACCATAATACGCTTTATGTGTAGGTGTGGCCATATCTGTTTCAGCCATCATAGCGTTAAATTCTATGGCAGATTCTTCGGTTTTGGCTCCTGAAAAATAGGCTTCGCGAATGCTGTCCAAACCTGAAACAGGCGCAAAAAGGAAAATGGTCAATATGTAAAATACAAATTTCAATCTATTGTTTTATGTAGGTGTTTGATAGTTTTAGGGCTATGGTATCATCAAAATATGTGGTGTTTTTCACTTTAATTTCGCCAACTTCGTTACTGTTGATTGAAAGTTCAAGGCGCAAATCGGGGTTCACCTCGGGATTTATTAAAGCCATAAACTTTACGTTGGAGGCGGCTTTAAGCATCAACTTCTCGTCAAGGATTTCTTCACACAATTCCTTGATGATTTGCATCATACACACTCCCGGTGTGACCGGATTTCCGGGAAAATGCCCCTTAAACACATCGTGGTCTTTGTTCAAGAATACCAACGCATTATAGTTGCTTTCACCTTTGCTTTCTATACCGTTAACTTTATAAAAATCTTTTAATAGCATCAATTTGAGTTTGAGTTTTGTATGTCAAAGGTATATGAAAGTCCCACTTGAAATAAGAAATTTGTGTTATAATTTCCCACAAAAGGCGAATTTGAACTTTGATAGTAAGAATCAAAAACATCAACGATTCCTTTTTTAATTCTACCTTCAAGAGATAGATTGTTGGTTAGGTTATATCCCAAACCAGCTGTAAAAGCCAAATCTACTTCAGAATTTGAATATATATTTCTGCCGGTTTGTATATCGATTAAAGGACCCAGATGAAAATTTACACGGTCATTAAAACTAAATTTATTGATAATCCCAACTGAAACATAAGAAATTGTAATTGTTTCATAGCTCACAGTTGACTGATTGGTATTGTAATTATAATCATGAACTTCAATATCCTTCCCTCCTTGATTTGAATACGTGATTTCGGGTTGTAAGGTATAAAGTCTTCCCAGCTTTAAAGCCCCATATCCGCCAATGTAAAAATCAGTTTTAAAAGAAGACTCTGTTTGGGTAATTTTTGAAAAATTTGCCCCACCCCTCAGGCCGGGACTAAAAGATACTTGAGCTTGACTTGCAATAAAAGTTCCAAGACATAATAAGGCAATAAAGAGGGGTTTTTTCATTTTTAATTTTGGTATGGGGTTAGGTTAATTTTTAAATCCAGGTCGTTGTGTTTGATCGTGATTGAATCAGCAAAAGTATTGTTTTCGGAAGTGAAATTGAAACTTACTTTTACTTTTGAATTTGATATCAATTTTATTTCCTCAATAGTGTTGTTTTCAAAATTTTGACAAACAAACACCTCTTTGTTTTCAAATTTACTTTTAAAAATATCAGAACGTCCATCATTGTAGGTTTCGTACACTTGAAACTCAGGTTTTAATAAAACTTTAAAATCTTCTTCTAATGTTTTCCTAAAAGCTTTTCGGTCCAACTGTTCTATAATGAAGTGAATCTCAAAAGAGTCTTGTGACACTTCCACATCAAGCATTTTAAAACCGAAATCTGTAGTCAACACCACGCGATGAAGATTTTCGCTGGTTTTTTTCACAATAAACAATCCGGTGAACGTGTTGCCATAGGCCTCAATATTGGCGCGATAGATATAGTCCTTCCCTTTATCTGAAAAGTAGTTGTTTTCTATCGCTTCCCGTTTGCTTTCAGTCAAAACAGCCCCCGGCGGAACATATGACTTACAGGAAACAAAAAGAAGTATAAAACTACTTATTTGTAAAAGTGTTCGGCTCAAGGCGAATGTTTGTTTTTTTGTTTTTGAACTTAATCTGTGTAAAATCTCCTGAAGGTTCTATCAGTTTAACTTCCACAACTGTGTGGTCAGTTTTTGAAAAATTGAGTTCCAATTGCGAAATATATTGTTTTATAGAAGTTTTTGGAATTAGAACAGCCGTGTTAAAACGGCTGTTTTTGTAAATTGAAATCTCAAAAGACTCGTCATCAAAAAGGTTTCCGCTAACACTGCCCACTATCAGCTGATTGATTTTTTCAAACGTTTTATTGTTTCCCACATCAATCGTGCTTTTAGCACCATCATTATTGATATGGACTTTATTGTTATTAAAAATAATACTGTAAACATAAGGTTTGGTGTATTTCCAAAGCAGTTTGTCAGGAGTTTGAAACAGCATTTCTCCGGATGTTTCAATGGGCTGTGAAAGAAAACTCATATGTTTCTGCTGAACAAAATCAGTTTTAAGCGTTTCAATGGATTTTGCAGTATTTTCTGCCTGATTTCTGAATTCAAGAGCTTCACGTTCAGTCATTCTTTCGCCTTGAGCAAAAGAAAAAACCGGCATCAACAAAAGAAAAAGTAATCTAATTTTCATAAGCAGGAATGTTTAAAAGTTGATCAACTGTTACCGGTTGATAATTCTCACGATCCAGATGAATCAATAACTGTTCCAAGAGGTTGACCGTTTTTTGGGAAGTGTCGTGCAAAAGTATGATACTTCCGGGTTTAAGACGATTGATAACTCGATTTAAAATGTTTTTTTCAGACTTTATTACCGTATCTAGTGACCTGATGTTCCAGCCAATGGTATAGTGCTTTGTTTTATTGAGTGCCTTTTTGATGTGCAGATTGGTCACCCCAAAAGGAGGTCTGAAAAAAGCCGGCTTTTTACCTGAATGTTTTTTTATTAAAGCATCGGTTTGTTCCAGTTCCTTTTTCACTTTTCCAGAAGAAAAAAACCCAAAAACGTTAGAATGTGAATAGCTGTGGTTGCCCACGGTGTGACCATTCTCAATGATTTTTTTGAAAATTTCCGGATGCTTTTCAATTTGTTTCCCAATACAAAAAAAGGTGGCTTTGGCCTTGTGTTTTTCGAGCAGTTTCAGCACTTGCAGTGTCGCCGGATGCGGACCGTCATCAAAAGTTATAGCGATTTGGTTTTGACTGATTCCGCTGTTATAAGTTTTTACAAAATACCCGGACTGAATGGTTAACGAACCCCAAACCACACTTCCCAGCCAAAAAAGCGAGGCCAAAATTGCCCAGCCAATACTGAGCTCATAAAACAAGGCGCCAATTAATAAACCGGCAAAAGCCAATCCACATACAACTGATATGTTTTTAAAAGTCCACATGCTTCAGTAAAATTAAACTGTGGTCCTTGCCCCGGTACTGATTATATAGCAAAACCGTTTTATAAAGCTCTTTTGTAAGCCCATTCAATTGGATTACTTGAGGAATGTGTTGCTGTTTTAAGACATTAAGCGCAGCCCATATTCCAAAAGTGGATGCTGTGTTAAACTCGCCACTTAAATGTTTGTAATACATTTGTGGTGTTTCTTCAAAAAGGGATGCTGCATTATGGAAATAGTGGTCAAATCCTGAGTCGCCATTGTTTCCTAAAACAATGGCATCTACATCACAGATAGTAAGTTTGTTGCTGTTCAAAAAGTCTGTGATAAAGGTTTTAACTTCATTTTCTGAAAGCACATTCCGTATATGAATATCCTCAAAAACTGCATATGTATTATCAGTTTTTTTGTTTTCCAGAACAAAAAACCCTGCCCCTTCACTCATTACAACTCCTTTTGATTTTGGTTGCAAAACATCAACTGGAGCATTGTTTTTGTTTTTTATCACTTCGATTAGCTCATAAAGCGAAAAAGTGTGTCCAGAAGTTTCATCTACACCCCCGGCAAGTATAGTGCCGGCCTCACCGTTTTCAATTTGCATTTTGGAATCCAGCAAAGCAGATTCCAGAGAAACGGCTCCATTTACATAAGTAAAATTGTAGCCTTTGCACTGCATATTCAAGGCTATTTGTCCGCCAACAGTGTTGTGAGTGGACTGGATAAAAGAGGTGGGCGTTAAGTATTGTTCTTTGTTATCAATAATCGCTTTCAGGAATTTTTCAGAATCCTGAAGACAACCCATGCCCGTACCGGTGATAATTGCATCGGGCATTTGTACACCTGCATCTGCCAATGCAAATTGTGATGCTGCAATGCCCATTTTTACGCCTTTGGCCATTCTTCGTATGACTCCCGGGGAAATAAATGCTTTATAATCAGGATTAACAGCTGAAAGCACGTTGTCTGTAGTGTTGATTTCCACTTCATCAAGAAAACCTCCACCAAAAGTTTTTTGGGCAGAAACACATCCAATGCCATTGATATAACATTTTTCCATCAGCTTTTTGAAAATATTAATGTGGAACAATTTCCGCCAAACCCGAATGAATTGGACAATACATGATTGATTTCCTTTTTCAGCAACTTTGTTTGTGGTAGCAGGTCAAATTCCTGCATAGGTGTTTCAAAATTCATATTGGGAAACACCACATTGTTTTGCAAAGACAAAATACTGTAAACCGCTTCAACAGATGCTGATGCAGCCAGTGTATGGCCCGTAAACGGTTTGGTAGAACTAAACACCGGTACATTTTTGCCAAATATATTTTGAATGGCCCGCCCTTCAGACAAATCGTTGTTGGGTGTTGCTGTGCCATGGGCGTTGATGTAGTCGATATCACTGGTTTTTAGACCTGAAACAGCAAATGCTTTTTGCATCGCAAGCGTGGCTCCTTCCCCGGTTTCAGAAGAAGCTGTTTGGTGAAAAGCGTCGTTGGCATTTCCGTAACCGGTAAGATAAGCCAATACTTTTTTGTTTGATTTTTTTACTTGATTTTCAGATTCAAGCACCAGATATGCAGCTGCTTCACCTAAATTCAGCCCTTTTCGGTTTTGGTCAAATGGAGTATTTACACCATCGGTTAAAATCATCAGGGAGTTGAATCCGTTGATTGTGAAAATAGACAAGGCATCAGCTCCGCCAACAATCACACGTTCCAGTTTTCCGGATTGAATCATCCTGGCTCCCATCATAATGGCATTTGCCGCTGACGAACAAGCCGTGCTAATGGTAGTCACAAACCCTTTGATTCCAAGATAGTCTGCTATTTGATGTGAAGTTTCTCCGGCGTCATGACTTAGGATAAATCTTCTAACGCTTTCATTGTCAAAATATTCATAAAAGTATTTTTCAGTCTTGTCCATTCCGCCCACACTGGTGGAAGAAATAAGCCCCGTGGGCACTTCATTGACATCTTGAACCCCTGCTTCTTTAACAGCTTGGCTTGCTGCAAAAGCGCCCAATAGAGAAGTTCTTGGAAAACGATGATCGGGTGGTAGTCTCAACAATTTTTCAAGCTCGAGATTGCTGAACTTAACTTCGCCAAATTTCAGTGTGTCTTTGTGAATGGTTTCCATGTAATCGGTAGGGGTGATTCCGGTATTTCCGTGAATCAACGCATGGAAGTTTTCCTCCACATTGGTTCCAATGGAAGAAATAATTCCCATTCCGGTGATGGCTACCTTGTTTGACATACTTACTTTTTTCTGTGTTCAGCTATGTAGGCCGCCATAGTGTTGATGGATTGAAAAATAGTTTTGCCCTCTTTGGGGTCTGTAAGTTTTATGCCGTAGTCTTTGTCCATTAGCACAATAAGTTCCAAAGCATCAATAGAGTCTAAACCCAAGCCGTCGCCAAAAAGGGGGTCGTCGTCATTAATGTCGTTTAAATCAATATCTTCAAGGTTTAACGCCTCAATGATTTTTGTTTTCAATATTTCTTTTAATTCGCTCATAACGTATTGTATAATCTGGTTATTTCTTCAGTGTTATGTTTAATTTCGCCTTCTTTATCAACTAAATATAGAAAAGCTTCGTAGCTGTTTTCATCAAAATCCACCCAGCCACAAAGTACTTTTTCGGCGTTTCCTCTTCGCAATAAACTGTTGGTGTAAATTTGTAAATGTTCTGCCTTGAAGTGGTCAAAGATAAAAAAACTATTTTCAGAATAAAGCCTGTGTTTAATACTTATCTCTCCCAAACAAATATTTGGTAATGTGTAAACAAAGATTGCCGGACTAGGGAAGTATTGTTCATTGTTTTCAATTGTGTTTTGGTGTTTTCGGTCCGTGTCCAAACTGGAAGCTTTGTTCGAGAAAACGAGGGCAATATTATTTTCTTCTTTGTTTAAGTTTTCGCTTTTTAGCAGAACATCGGCCGCTAAAAAAGCGAGTTTGCTAAGATTGTCCATTTTGAAAAATTTGGGATAATCCGTATTCAAAAACTTATATGTGTTCTTAATAAATACTGAAAAATCTTTGGAATCATCCCTAAAAGTTGCCTTTCCATTTACCGAAACGGTCTGGTTTTTTATATGAGAATAACTTTTAATGCAGAACTTTTCAGACAAAATTATATTTTTTTTCGCAGACCAACATGGTGTGATATTCGCCTAATTTGATATCTTCCTTCAGTTTCAAACCTGCTTTTTCAATCAATCTTAAAAAAACACTGGCCGGATACATTTTGCTGTTCCCGTTTGCAAGTACCGTAAAATAGAGTGAAGTGGCTTCCAAAATAAATTGCGAAGCCTTAAAAGCCTGTCTGTCAGTAAAGGTTTCAACGATTATCAATTCGGCATAATCATCCATAGATTCTGTGCAAGCACTTAAAATCTTTACTATTTCGTCTTCAGAAAAACAATCCAGAAATTGGCACATCCAGATAAGGTCTGCACCACAGGGAATTTGAGGGTTTTCAGAAAGCCAATCAATAGCGTGGCCAGAGATTCTATCTCTAAAACCGTTACTTTCGGCATTGGCCATAGCCATATTCAACTGGCCAGGCAAATCAACTATTTTCACATTTACATCTTTATTGAAACTGCAACATTTAATGGAAAACTTGCCTGTGTTTCCGCCAACATCAAATAGGGTTTTCGGCTTTCTTTCAAATATTCTTTCTAATGCTTCTCCAAAAATATCATCAGAATAATGATGGTCAAAATCAAACCAGGATTGTTGCTCGGTTGGTTTTAGCTGTGAAAGTCCTTCATAAATGGTTTTCCATTGACCAAGTTCTTTTAGCCCCTCAGGCTTCCCGTTTTTGATGGAATCGTTTAAATGAAAAAGCCCTTTGTAACAAACATCATTTGCAAAATTAAGGTTTACTCTAGCTGTAGTATTGTAGTTTAAAAAATAGCCCACTTTTGTAAGTTCGTATTGGCTTTCTTCATTTTTACACACTATATTAGAGGTTTGCGCTATTTCCAAA
Organism: Planktosalinus sp.; assembly: GCF_059864935.1. Classification (NCBI taxonomy): domain Bacteria; kingdom Pseudomonadati; phylum Bacteroidota; class Flavobacteriia; order Flavobacteriales; family Flavobacteriaceae; genus Planktosalinus; species Planktosalinus sp. Next base: position 4,916 of record NZ_JCBCCK010000375.1, on the reverse strand, counting down.
AGTACGCCAACGCCATACGGGCTAAGCGATAATTTTTCAGCAATCTCTGTTACTGTGGGGCCACCGGCATCACGTTGATCAAAAATATAATCGAGAATCCCAAGTTTCCGAAGTGACACGGAAGCTTGGAAAACAAAGGGAGCAAAAGCAATCCGGTGGGCTTCTTCCAACGCTTCAATGGCGCTCAATTTTTTTGTTGAATTTGACATTTTTAATTGGTTAGTTGTTTGCCTTTTTTAAAATCACCACGGAGTTGCATCCTCCAAAGCCTGAGGCTGTTTTCAAAAAGATTTGCAAATTTTTCGGTGTATTATTCTTAATGACATTTATTTTTTTTGAAACGCCAAGTTCGGAAAATCCTTTGGAAGAAAAAAGAATATTTTTCTCTATAAAATACATTCCCACAATAGTTTCCAGCAATCCTGAAGCACCTAAAGTGTGCCCAAAAAACCCCTTTAAACTATTTAGAGGAACATTTTCCATTCCCAGTCTGCTAAACGCAATGGCCTCCATTTCGTCATTGAAGGGCGTGGCGGTGCCGTGTGCAGCAATATAGTCTATTTCCGTTACAGTGATATTCGCTTCTTTCAACGCAGCTTTAACGCTTCGGAAAAGTCCTTCGCCCGTGCGCGATGGGCCCGAAATATGGTTGGCATCATTGCAGGTGGCATCGCTCAAAATTTCAACGGCTTCATTTGGAAGATTATCATCTGAGGAAGTAACCAAAGTACTTGCGGCCACTTCACCCAAATTGATTCCAATTCGGTTTTTATCATAGGGTTTACAGGGTTCTGCCGATAACGCTAGAAACGAATTGAATCCGGAAAGAATAAATTTTGTAACTAAATCGCCACTAGTTATAAAAACGTGATCATATTTTCCCCCTAAAATAAATCGCTTTGCCACGGAAATTGCCAAAACCCCTGAAACACAAGCATTTGAAACTACAATCGCTTCGTTTTTGAAACCAAAAAAGTTTTGAATTATTTTTCCCAATTCGCTCAAATACGCGCGACTTTCGGGAAAATTGTTTTTTTTTTCGAGCACGTCTATATTCCCTTTTGTGGTTGAAATCAGCAAGCCCACTCTTTCATTTAATGGAATATTTGAAGTGTCAATTACTTTTTTTAAAGAAAGAATCAGCATTTGCTCCAGTTTCGTAAACTTTGAAGCATCCGCAATTTTATTGAATTCATTCTTTATTTTTTCCGAAGAAATCATCGAAGCGCAGAAAGGTTCGGGCAAAAGTGAAGCATCTTCATATTTTTCAAGCCCTGAAATTCCTTTGGAAATATTTTTGACCACCGTTTCGCTGTCAAAACCCAGACTGCTAAAAATATTGTTATATGAAATGTAGGTCTTAGCCATTTGTTACAGTCCTATTTTCTTCTTCCAATCCGTAAAAAACTTGGGCTTTGTAAGCGAAAGCTCACCTTGTTCGTTTAAAAACACCTGAATGGTTTCACCGGTACAGACCAATTGATTGTTGCCGTTAAAGATTTTATAGTGAAAAATCATTGTAGCAGCCGGGGAGTTGATAAAAGTGGTTTCTATAGTCGCCACTTCACCATACCTCAACGGGAGTTTGTGCTCACATACTGATTTTACAATGGGCGTTGTATAACCATGGTTTTTAATTTCCAAATAAGAAATTCCAAAATGCCTTCCAAAAGCTTCCCTTCCATCCTCAAAATAGGATATATAGTAGCCATGCCAAACAATTCCCAGTGGGTCAGTTTCATTGAAACGCACCCTTATTTTTTCTGTAAACCTTAAGGAATTTGATGCGTTAAACGGCTCTTTGTTTTTTGTCATAACCAATTGCAAATAAAACGGTAATAATAAAAAACAAAAGTAACAAAATAAATTCGGGGAGCAGGTCAGTTAGGGTTCCCTTTCGCAACAGCACATCATAGAAAGCTTCAAGTCCCCAATTCATTGGAGAGGCTACTGCCAGATATTGCATGGCCTGAGGCATAGCAAAAACCGGCACCCAAACCCCTCCCATAGCGGCGAGCACCACTACTGATGTTGCTCCTAAGGGTGCAGATTGTTCGGGAGTTTTTGCAATGGTTCCCAATAATACCCCAAAGCCAATGGCCGCCAAACCTGAAAAAAGTGCCACCAAGGTCATCAAAAATAAGTGCCCGGAAACATTCAGTGCAGGAAGGTCTAAATAGGGAAATAAAAATACGCCCACAGCAACCATCAAATAAAACTGAATCAAACAAATAAAAAGGTAAGTAATCGTTTTTCCGGTGAGAACAACTGCATAAGGAACCGGGTTTGAAATCAAACGCACCATAGTACCCTGCTGTTTTTCCTTTACCAAGTTGATAGAGAGTGGAACCACAATAAAGAAAATCGCAAAAAGTGTCCAGGCAGGCACATTATGCTGAACAGAATTCGGAATAATATTATCCTCACCGGAAGGGATCATTTCGCGAAAAGCAATAAAACTATCTTGTTCAAAATGTGACTCGACATCTTCCCCCAGTTGTTCTTCAAATGCCTTATATATAGATTGCGTTTCAATGGTTGCAATCATTCTTTCAATGGCGTTTTTCACACTGTTTTTAAATGCCTGTTGCGTTGCCGGATCAAAATAGAGTATGATCTCTTTTGTTGCGATTTCCTCTGCCTCATGCACACTTTCGTCATCAAAACCCAGACTGCTTATGATGGCTAGCACGTTTTGATCTACTTTTCTCTTTAAATCACGGCTTAGATTTTCCGGAATAACAATTGCGAGTTGGTACCTTCCTTTAAATACAGCTTCTGCAGCTTCATTTTCAGTGATTGGTTTGTTGTTGATGCGTGTAATCATTTCAAAAGAACCACTTTCTGAAATTTGGGTTTTCACAGTTTCAGAAATTGGCCCATTATCTTTATCTATCAACAAAATGGGAATTGAAGTGTCTGAAACTGAACGAAAAGTACCGTCCTGAATCAAGGTAATGGTAATGATTAAAACCAAAGGCATGACAAACAAGATTACCAACCCGCCGGGGTCCCTCATTTGAAGGAGGACTTCCTTGATTACAGACCTTTTCAGTTTATGTATCATCTCTAAGATCTTTTCCAGTTATGGCTATAAAAACATCTTCCAGGTTATGGGCGCCTTGGGTTTGTGCAATCAATGCTTGTGGTGTGTTGTGAGCATAAATTTTCCCTTGATCAATAATGGCGATTTTTGTACATAAATCCTGGGCTTCCAGTAGGTGATGAGAGGTGTAAACAATGGTCATGCCTTCCTGATTTAATGCCTTTAAATAGTCTATGATGACATTTTTTGATTGAACATCCACACCAACAGTGGGCTCGTCGAGAAACAAAACCTGTGGGTTGTGCAATATTCCTGCGAGCAAGTTTATACGTCGTTTCATTCCGCCGGAGAATGTGGCAATTTTTTTGTTTGCAAATTTTGTAAGGCTGAGTTTTTCAAGGGCATTGTCCACTTTGGTTTTCAACTCATTGGCCGGCAGGCCGCACATACTGCCAAAATACATTAAATTTTCCCTGGCTGTTAATGTGGGATAAAGCGCAATTTCCTGAGGAACAATGCCAATGATATTCTTTATCTCATTACTGTTGCTCTTGTATGTTTGCCCGCAAATGGTAAAGCTGCCCGAAGTGGGTTTTAACAATCCACAAAGCATGGAAATCAAAGTTGTTTTGCCGGCTCCGTTTGGACCTAGAAGTCCGAATATTTCTCCTTCTTCAACAGCAATAGAAAGATCATTTACCGAAAATTCATCGGCGTCTCTGTATTTTTTATACAACCCTGATATTTCAATTGCTGTTTTTGACATGATATGAATCCCTAAACTGATTTTTTTAGTTTTTTAAAAAATGCTTTTTCCAGTTCTGCAAGATTTAAAAGTTCGTCAGCAAGGCTGTTATACACATCGTCAACATTGCTTCTGTTTTTATAAACTCTTGCGGCATTAACGGCAAAATCACGCCATTTGTCGCCAATTAAAGTCATCTCGGCAGAGAGCTCTTTTAGATTGTCATTTTTTAGAATTCCGGCAGCTTCCTGAAGAAAGGCTGCATAAATATACCTGAATCCGCCACCACCTGTGCCAATTTCTTCCTGCATTCTCACAATCTGTCCCAGATAGTGATTGGTTTTTTTAATTCCGTGCTTTTTAGGCCATTTTCTTATTTGTTTTGAAACCCGCTTCATACCGTTTATACCAACCAAAGGAACCGGTGCCAGCATTTGGCTGCACGCCTTTTTAATCCCGTCAATAATGGCTTTTTCAAGTTTAAGTTCATTTGGAATTTTAGTGGGGTAATACATTTGCCCGCGTGGTGCCAGTGCACCTTTTGCAAAACGCACTTTGTTCAGTTCCTTTGGGCTTAGCACTGTTGGGCCCGGCATCACAGGGTCGCTTATGAGGTAGCCTTCTTCGGTTTTACCATAGACCACCAGATTATGGGCATTAAAATGAAAACGGTATTCATCAGGAAAGTAGGACAGGTGATAAACCCCCACCTGCAATCCTGTGGGAATATTGTTTTTTAAATTTTCATCCAGTGCCTGAGCGGCATTTTGTGGTGATCTGAATTTTTTTCGCTTAAGCGAAATCCCCAACTTCTTCACTACGCGCTTAAAAATAAGCCCCGGCATCGGTCTAAAACTCACAACGGGAGCGTGGTTCACTTTTAAGAAAGGCAAATACACAAAGAAAATGCCGGCACCAATACCAAAAATCATAGGCTCACTGATGGAAATGCCCTGATGCTTCAAGAGGTTTGAAGCTACTCCATTTTCACAGTGTGCCGATTGTTGGTGTGCAAATTCTATCTTCATTTTAACCTTTGAAGTTTTTTAAATAATCTATTTCGATGTCAAAAGCATCTGCATATTTGGCAAGGATTTTCTCTGAAAGTTTTCTAAACACCTGGGG
>NZ_JCBCCK010000025.1:0-12250 GCF_059864935.1 Planktosalinus sp. | reverse complement strand
CGCAATTTATCCTGCTCCAGCCCCGTCAATTGACGTAAGCGCATTTCAACAATTGCTTTTGCCTGAATCTCTGAAAGCTCAAAACGTTCAATCAATTTTTGACGTGCTTCATCGGCATTTGATGATGCCCTGATGATTTTTATTACTTCATCAATATTGTCTGAAGCGATAATCAACCCTTCAAGGATGTGTGCTCTTTCTTCGGCTTTTCTAAGTAAGTACTGGGTTCTTCTTGTAACAACCTCGTGTCTGTGCTCGACAAAATACTTGATTAAGTCTTTAAGATTGAGCATTTGTGGCCTTCCTTTTACAAGTGCAATGTTGTTTACACTAAAAGAAGATTGGAGTGAGGTATATTTGTATAGAGTATTTAAAACAATGTTTGGAACAGCATCACGTTTCAAAATATAAACTATTCTCATACCATTTCTGTCAGACTCGTCCCTGATGTTTGAAATGCCTTCAATTTTTTTCTCATTGACCAAATCGGCTGTTTTTTTGATCATGTCAGCTTTATTGGTTTGGTAGGGAATTTCGGTAACAATAATACATTCTTTACCGTTGATTTCCTCAAAAGCAGCTTTTGCTCGAACTACTACTCTCCCTCTTCCTGTTTCAAAAGCTTCCTTAACACCTTCATAACCGTAAATTGTACCTCCTGTTGGGAAATCAGGAGCTTTGATGTGTTCCATCAAGTCTTGTATGGTGACGTCATTGTTTTCTATATAAGCTATGGTTCCGTCAATGACCTCAGAAAGGTTATGAGGCGGCATATTTGTAGCCATACCGACAGCAATTCCGGATGCGCCATTAATCAGCAATCCGGGAACTCGCGTTGGAAGAACTGTTGGTTCCTCCAGAGTATCATCAAAATTTAGTTGAAAATCAACTGTTTCTTTATCAATGTCAGCAAGCATGTCTTCAGAAATTTTTTGCATTCTTGCTTCAGTATAACGCATTGCAGCAGGACTATCTCCGTCAACGGAGCCAAAGTTACCCTGACCGTCTACCAGCATATACCTCAAACTCCACTCCTGTGCCATTCTTACCATGGCATCATAAACAGAGGTATCGCCATGTGGGTGGTATTTACCTAAAACTTCTCCAACAATTCTAGCCGATTTTTTATGGGCTGTATTTGACCTTACACCCAATTCGTGCATTCCAAATAACACACGTCTGTGAACAGGTTTCATTCCATCTCTCACATCAGGTAGTGCGCGTGACACAATGACCGACATAGAATAATCTATGTAAGCTGATTTCATTTCTTCCTCTATGTTGATTGGAATCAATTTTTCACCTTCATTCATATACTTATTGTTTTAATTTATCGTTAGTAAATTTTATCCGGCAATATACGGCTTTTAAAGCTTTTTTGGTTAAATTTCGGCTTCTGTTTTGCACTATTTTATTAACAAATTTACCTCTTAAACCGGTTAATAAATACACTACATTTAACTTTTATTTTGAAAACTTTTTTTGTCAATTTACTTACAATGCTTGTTCAAGGAATAGTTTTTGTGCAGTTCAAGCATATTTCGTAATTTTATACACTTGAAATACAATATATATGGATGATAATTTTTCCCCAAGAGTCAAAGATGTAATAGCCTTCAGTAAAGAGGAAGCTTTACGCCTTGGTCACGATTTTATTGGAACTGAACACCTAATGCTTGGTTTACTGAGGGATGGGAATGGGAAAGCCATTCATATACTCAATGCACTTGATATAGATTTAAACCAATTAAGACGCAAAGTTGAAATATTAAGCCCGGCTAACCCAAACACTGGTGCTCTGGCAAATGATAAAAAAAACTTGCATCTCACCAGGCAGGCAGAACGCGCTTTAAAAACAACATTTCTTGAAGCCAAGCTATTTCAAAATTCCTCCATAAATACTGCTCACCTGCTATTGTGTATTTTGAGAAATGAAAATGACCCTACTACAAAACTACTCAACAAAATGAATTTGGATTATGATGGTGTAAAAGACCAGTTTAAATTTATGATTACCAATGACGAAAATGCTTTTGAAACCCCAAGGTCTGAATCGTTTCCCAATGAAGATGATGACACACCTGATATGGACGATGGCCCTAAAGAGTCTTCATTTGGTACAACGGGTGCCACAAAGCAACCTAAAAAATCTAAAACACCGGTGTTGGATAATTTTGGAAGAGATTTAACAGCACTTGCTGAAGAAGGAAAACTTGACCCAGTTGTGGGTCGTGAAGATGAAATTCAGCGTGTTTCCCAGATTTTAAGCAGGAGAAAGAAAAACAATCCGTTGTTAATTGGCGAGCCCGGAGTAGGAAAATCTGCTATTGCTGAAGGTCTTGCTTTACGCATTATTCAAAGAAAAGTTTCAAGAATTCTATACGACAAAAGAGTAGTTACTCTTGATTTAGCCAGCTTGGTTGCTGGAACTAAATACAGGGGACAGTTTGAAGAACGAATGAAAGCAGTTATGAACGAGTTGGAGAAAAATGACGATATCATTCTCTTTATTGATGAAATTCATACCATTGTTGGTGCTGGTGGAGCAACAGGTTCTCTTGATGCTTCAAACATGTTCAAACCGGCTCTGGCCAGAGGCGAAATTCAATGTATTGGCGCCACTACACTTGATGAATACAGACAATATATTGAAAAAGATGGCGCTCTAGAACGACGTTTCCAAAAAGTAATTATTGAACCTACAAGCGTCGAAGAAACCATTGAAATTCTAAACAACATAAAAGATAAATATGAAGCTCATCACAATGTGACTTATACAGATGAAGCCATACTTGCCTGTGTCAATCTCACCAACAGGTATATGACTGAACGCTTCCTGCCGGACAAGGCCATTGATGCACTTGACGAGTCAGGCTCCAGGGTTCACATTACCAACATCCATGTAACCGAAAAAATACTTCAAATTGAAGCACAACTTGAGGAAGTGAGAGAGCTCAAAAACTCTGTTGTCAAAAAACAGAAATATGAAGAAGCCGCAAAACTGAGGGACGATGAGAAAAAACTAGAAAAAGAACTGGCCTTAGCACAGGAAGAATGGGAAAAAGACTCTAAACTTCACCGTGAAACCGTTACCGAAGAAAACGTTGCTGAAGTAGTGTCAATGATTACCGGAGTGCCCGTAAACAGGATTGCACAAACCGAAATCAAGAAACTTTCAGAACTTCCCATTCATATCAAGGGTAAAGTGATTGGCCAGGATGAAGCTGTCGGAAAAGTTGTAAAAGCCATTCAGCGAAACCGTGCGGGCTTAAAAGACCCCAATAAACCGATTGGATCATTTATTTTCCTGGGTCAAACAGGTGTGGGTAAAACCCAACTGGCAAAAGTACTTGCTCGCGAGTTGTTTGATTCAGAAAACGCTTTGGTGCGCATAGATATGAGTGAGTATATGGAAAAATTCTCTGTTTCAAGACTTATAGGTGCCCCTCCGGGTTATGTGGGTTATGAAGAAGGAGGTCAATTAACTGAAAAGATTAGACGCAAACCTTATGCTGTTTTGTTGCTTGATGAAATTGAGAAAGCACACCCTGATGTGTTCAATATGTTACTTCAAGTGCTCGACGACGGCTATCTCACAGATAGCTTAGGACGCAAAATCGACTTCAGGAATACCATAATCATTATGACATCAAACATTGGAGCCCGAAAACTCAAAGACTTTGGTCAAGGTGTTGGATTTGGAACCGCTGCAAAAACCACCCAAGCTGATGATAATGCCAAAAGTATCATTGAAAATGCACTTAAAAAGGCATTTGCTCCAGAGTTTTTAAACCGAGTAGATGATGTGGTTGTTTTCAATGTACTTGAAAAAGAAGACATCAATAAAATCATTGATATTGAACTTGCAAAACTTTTTGCCCGAATTAAAGATTTAGGCTATACATTAACCTTGACAAAAACTGCAAAAGATTACATTGCAGACAAAGGTTTTGATAGGGAGTATGGCGCGAGACCATTAAACCGAGCCATTCAAAAATATATTGAAGACGCTTTGGCCGAGGAAATCATTTCGTCAAAACTGGTTGAAGGCGATTCCATTTTGATGGATTTAGACGAAAAATCCAATGAATTGGTCATCAAAATCGAAAAAAAGAAAAAACCCACTGAATCTTAATGACTAAAAATAAGAAAGTTTTATTAGGAGTTTTTACATTTTTGCCTGTACTATTTGTTATGGCATACGTGTTTGTTTTCTTTAAATTTTTCTTTAGTTCGATGATTTCACCTCAATTTGACCCCCACTTAAATGACGAATATTTTTTTGGTAATTTGTTGCTGTTGATTCTTTTAATATTTGCGGCGGTAATTTTAGGTATAGGTATGATGATTTATTACATCATTCACGCAAACAAAAATCCAAAATTTGACAACAATCAAAAGTTGATATGGATTTTAATTTTAGTCCTCACCTCTTTTATCGGTAATATCATTTATTATTTTGTCGAAATAATTCCCGAAAAACAAATTGAAAAATGAGTTACTCAAAGGAAGAGCTTACAGATATACATTCCAGAATAACTGCTGAAATTAAATCAACTGGTGAAACCGTTGAAAAATTCAGGGAACTCACAAAGCCCATTGCCCCAGAAAATTCCATTGGCAGGGTTTCAAGAATGGACGCCATAAATAATAAAAGCGTCAACGATGCTACACTCGAAAAAGCAATCACTAAACTTAAAAATCTGAAGATTGCCCTAACAAAAATCAACGAACCTGAATTTGGTTTGTGCAGAAGGTGCAAACAGCAAATTCCCGTTGGCAGGATTCTTTTAATGCCCCAGGTTACTATCTGTGTAAAATGCGCTTCCCTTGGTTGATATTACTCAAACAGCAATTCCGGGTCAATGCTAAAAGACTGCAAAAATCCAATACTGGCGTGAATATCATCGGCCATCAAGCGATCTTCTTCAACAAAAGCAACACCCTTTCGATACATTTCCAGAAAAGACTCTAAAAACGGAGACGTTTTTTTTGGGCTCCTAAAATGTAGTGCTTGGGAAGCATTAAACAATTCAATAGCGAGAATTGTTTCTAAATTTTCAATGATTTTTAAGCATTTTGTCGCCGCATTTGCCCCCATACTCACATGATCTTCCTGACCGTTTGAAGAAACAATAGAATCCACACTTGCGGGTGTAGCCAGTTGTTTGTTTTGACTAACAATGGATGCAGCAGTATACTGCGGAATCATAAATCCTGAATTTAATCCCGGATTCTTAACAAGAAAGTTAGGCAAATCCCTGCTTCCGGAAATTAACTGATAGGTCCTGCGTTCTGAAATACTGCCCAGTTCGGCCATAGCAATTCCCAGATAATCCAACGCTAATGCAAGTGGTTGCCCGTGAAAGTTTCCTCCGGATATTATTTTATCTTCTTCAATAAAAATGTTTGGATTGTCAGTCACAGAGTTGATTTCAGTTTTTACAGTTTTTGTCACAAAGTCAATGGTATCCTTCGTCGCTCCATGCACCTGTGGTATACACCGAAAAGAATATGGGTCCTGAACAGATTGTTTTTCGTTTTTGCCGATTTCACTTCCATCAAGAAAATTTAGGATATTTTCAGCAGTTTTTATTTGTCCGCGATGTGGTCTTATTTCGTGTACTAAAGGATCAAAGGGTGAAAGGTTACAGTTAAATGCATCAATTGAAGTGGCACCAATTATATCAGCCAGATAGGACAGCTTGTGTGATTTTATTAAGCAATATACCCCGTAAGCACTCATAAACTGTGTCCCGTTCAACAATGCCAGGCCTTCTTTCGCTTGAAGCGAGATGGGCTTCCACCCCTTTTGGTCAAGTATTTTTTGAGCATGTTCAGTTTTGTTTTTATAATATACTTCACCTAAACCAAGCAAAGGTAAAGACAAGTGTGCTAAAGGAGCCAAATCCCCTGAAGCACCTAGACTTCCCTGACTGTATATTACAGGTAAAACATCATGGTTGTAAAAATCGATGAGTCGCTCAACCGTTTCTAGTTGAACACCACTATGCCCATAACTCAATGATTGAACCTTGAGTAAAAGCATAAGTTTAATTATCGCTTTTGGAACATAATCTCCCGTTCCACAGGCGTGTGATTTTACCAAATTGCTTTGAAGTGCAGATAAATCTTCATTAGAAATTTTAACATTACATAACGAGCCAAACCCTGTGTTGATTCCATAAATTGGATTTTCATTGTTTGCAATTTTCTTATCCAAATATGCTTTGGACTTTTTTATATTTAAAACAGCTTCATCTGAAAGGGCCAACTGTTTTTGAGATTCTATTATATCAATAACGGCAGCAATATCAAGCACTTGACTGCTGATGTAATGAAAATCGGGCATTAGGCAAGAGGTTTTGTTTGTTGATTTTTCAAAAGTAGAAAATCTAAAAGTATTATTTACCTTTTTAAGGAAGTTTATCATTAAATCAACGGAAAATCAGCAGTTAAATCCTTGAAATAAATACCTGAATGGAGCCTAAAACTTTAAGGAATTAATAATTTATTGTAAAACAATAGGTTGTAAAAAGAATTAGTAGTAGATTTGCAACTTATTAAAACAATTTTTATTTTTATTTATTATGCAAACAGGAACAGTAAAATTCTTCAATGATTCAAAAGGTTTTGGATTTATTAAAGACAGTCAATCAAACGAAGAAATCTTCGTACACGTCTCAGGTCTAGTTGACGACATTAGAGAAGACGACGAAGTTACCTTTGAAACAGCTCAAGGTAAAAAAGGATTAAATGCAGTAAATGTTAAACTTGCTTAATCGCAGTTTTTAATATATACCTTTTAACTTTCACAAAACCCTCCTAATAGGAGGGTTTTTTTTATTTTGTTGATATTCTGAAAGTTAGATAATGTTTAAAACTTTTGGCACGACCTTTGTAATTTTAATAGCGGTAATTAATGCTAACCAAATAAAGCAATTACTAATTTAAAAACCCGCTACTATGAAAAATCTAATTTTAACATTCGCAACTATCTGCATCGGTTTGATTGCAATAAAAAGTTCAGCAAACGATCTGGGCTATTATGCCTCATATGATGGAACCAAAGTTATTTTTGTTGAAGGTGGTATTGAGTTTTCAATATTTCCTGATGGACAGTTTGACTTTGTTTATTTGGGCCACCAAAATTCTCAGGTAACTGTCTCGACTCCAAATGTAGCGGTAAATTTTAATTCAGGTTATAACTATGACGCCTACGTACAGTATGACAGCTATGGTGCAGTTATTCAAATTGAAGACACTCCTATTTACTACGATCATTATGGCCGTATTGTAAGAGCCGGAGATGTTACAATCAGATACAACAACAGAAGGCTCGTTCAGGTTGGTGGATTGTATTATCATTACAACCCTCATGGGTATTTTACACATTATTCAGGGTATATCAATGTCTATAACAGATATTACGTTTACAGGCCCTGGCACGTTTACTATGCAGTGCCTTATTATACTTACTGTGTAGTTTATACTTATCCTTACAGAAGATATTATACTCCTGTGAGATACAGTTACAGTTACCACAGAACACATTATAGAAACGGATATGCATATGTTAACGGAAGACGTGAATTCCACAGACCCGGAAGCAGGGTGCATCACAGAGATGGGCGTGTTTCATCTAACAGGGATTTTAGAACATCAGGAAGAAATGGTGATGTAGCTGCCACTACTTACAGAAGAGATGATCAGGTTATCAGAACAAACTTTACATCAAGAATGGAATCCGCTCAACGTGGTACTTCGGTTAGCAGTACAGCTTCAAGAGCTGAAAATACTCAAAGGGATATACCGGTTGCAAACAACACTATGAGAAATGACCGGGTTGAAAGAGGCACACCTCAAAGCAATACTGCCTCAAGAAGTGAAAATGTGCAGCGAGGCACTATGACGGCAAACAACACTGTAAGAAATGAGCGTGTTGAAAGAGTTGTCCCTCAAAGAAATACAGCAGTAAGAAATGAAAATACACAGAGACAGAGACCGGCAACAACCCAGACGCAGAACACGCAAGTGAACAGACAAACGGCAAGACCTGCTGTAAACCGGTCACAAAATGTGCAGTCGAACAGGCAAACAGCAAGACCTGCAGCAACCCAGTCTCAAAATACGCAGGCAAATAGACAAACAGCGAGACCTGCTACTAACCGGTCACAAAATACGCAAGCAAACAGAGCAACTGTTAGACAACAAAATACCACGCCATCAAGAGCCTCCGGCGGAACTACCAGTAGAAGTGGTGGAAGAGGATAAAAGTTTAAGTTAAGTTTTGGTTGGTTGGAAGCCCTTTTGAATGTGAAAACAGGATGAAGGGTTTCTTTTTTTTAGAAAATCCTTTTGATTATTGCATTGAATAAACTGTTGATATCATCAGATATTTTCCCTTTATACATCAGGATAAAATAAGCCAAACTAAAGATGATTGACTTAAACCCAATATTTACAAGAGGATGAAATTGAAAATCCCACAAATAAAAAAGCAAGTAAAATAATGCCAATGCAAAAAATACTTTCAGGGTTTCCTTGCTAAATGGATGCATCTTGAACTTGTTATTTACAACTATTATTTTCGCCAAACTGTAAAGAAACAATGAAATAAAAGTAGCGACGGCTGCCCCGTTGATACCATATTTAGGGATAAAGATTATATTTAAAGAAATGGTTAGAACAGCAAGAAAAACACCAAGCACAACTGTCCACTTGTAATAATCTGAATTGTATAAAATGGCATTGTTAATCCCCAGTAAGTTGTCAAAAAGTTTTGAAACTGAAATCAACAGCACAACAAAGAGCCCGGTGTTGTATTCATCCGGAATCAATTCATACAATTGTTTCACATTAAGAACAATCATTAAAAACACCCACCCTGAAATCACAAAGAGGGTTAACGAGCTTTTTTTGTACAATTTTTCCAACTCGATCCAATTTCGGGAATTCAATAATTCAGCTGTGATGGGATAAGTAATTTGATGCATCGCCCTTGAAGGCACAATGATTACCATAGCAATAAAAATAGCCACATTGTAATAAGCCACATTTTCAATGGGTATATACTTCCCTATCATCACTTTATCAATATCCAACAATACTAAAGCAATTGAGCCCGCAACAATAATCATAGCAGAATATGAAAAAATCTGTTTAGTATTTTTCGGAAAATTGAAAAGGAGTTTAGGAAATTTCAGCCTGTAAGCATACAATTTCATGACTACAGTCCTTAAAAAATAGACCCCCACCAGCGACCATACAAACTCATTGGCGTCAATGAACTCAAAGTAAACGGCAAACAACAGGATCATAATGACGATTCTGTGAAATACCTCTTTCATAAAATTACCAAAAGCACTTTGCATTTGTACTTTTGACCAGGCATAAAACACTTCAAAATAAGCCATCGCGATAGCAATCAGGAAAATTGAAGGCACATAATTTCTGATGATTTCATTTTCTTTTGCCAAAAAAGAGGAAATATTTTCGTAAGCAAAAACACCTATCAATCCCACCGGAATAATCATCAGTAACGGCAAATAAAGCATAAAACTCAAAAAGTTTTCGCGTTGGGTTAAGTCATCGTAAGAAGAATAGAACTTCACAAGTGTGTTATGAACACCAAATGCCATCAGTGGAGTCATTATGGTTGACGCAGAAAGTAAAAACCCTACCAGCCCATAATACTCGTCAGTAAGAAAGTTAGTGTATAGAAACAGTGTGTTCAATGCGCCAACTGCAAAACCAATATAAGTGGTTATGGTGTTTTGAATGGACTGCCTGACTACAATTCCCATAATAATAATTTATGAACTGGTGGAGTTGATCACTTCTGCCAGTTTTTTGGTGAGGTTTTTCCGACTGTATTGCTCAATGTCTTTTGAATTTACCTCAAGTGTTCCGGTTTTATAATAGTGATATAAGCTCAAAATATGTGCTTTTAATTCGCTTTCAAGAAAAGCATCAAAATACTTCCCTGCTCCGGTTTCATCAATAATTCCTTCAATATCACTTCCCTTTGGACCGATGGCCACAATGGGTCTTTTTGCTGCAAGATATTCAAATAACTTTCCGGGAATAATTGCTTTGGTTTCAGGGCTGTCAATTTCAATCAATAATAAAACTTGAGATTTTCTTTGTAGTTCAATTGACTGCTTATGTGTAATATAACCTATATTATTTAAATATTCACTTAACTTATAGGCATTTATCCTTTTCAACACATCATCACTTACAAGCCCGGCAAGTTTTAGTTCAAAATCTTTTTTGAATTCTGAATTTTCATTTACCAACTCAGACAAAACTTTCCATAACATTACGGGATTTCTTTCCGAAAGTAAAGAGCCTATATGAGCGAGGGTAAATTTTTTATCAAGTTCATTTTCAGTGGAAATTTCCACATCAAATCCATTGGTGATTACTTCAATTGGTTTCTGAGTAATGGCTTCAAACTCTTTTTTAGTTGAAGGGCTCGTTGCAATTATTTTATCAGCTGTCTGTAATACATCTTTCTCAAGTTGTTTATGTTTTTCTTGCGAAGCTTTGGTAAGCCGAAGTTCTTTGTGATAACCAATTGTTGTCCAGGGGTCCCTAAAATCGGCTATCCAGGGAAGTTGTGTTTGTTTTTTTAATTTTTTACCAATTAAATGCAAACTATGTGGCGGACCGGTTGTGATAATCACATCCACTGGATTGTTTTTTAAATATTCATTCAAAAACTTCACTGACGGTTTCACCCATCCAACCCGTGCATCAGGGATAAAAAAGTTTCCCCTTACAAACAGCATCAATTTTTCAATTGCTGAGGTTTTTTTTTGGGGTATTATTCCACTGCTGATGGTTTGGGTTTTCTTTTTAAAAAACAACTTTGCAACATCGTAAGGCTCCTTGATGGGGTGTTTGATAATTTCAATCCCTTCAGGAATTTCATCCACAAGTGTGTTGTCTGTTATCGGGTAATGTGGATTTTCCGGAATATAGACCACAGGCTCTACATTAAAATCCTTCATGTATTTTACAAATTTCAACCATCGCTGTACTCCCGGTCCTCCTGCGGGCGGCCAATAATAAGTGATGATCAGAACCTTTTTCATACCCCTAATTCCCGCGAAAGCGGTAATCTCGTTAATTAAACCTACTTATTATCCTCGTTTAAATCTTTACCTCTCTTTGATTTAATTCCAAAATATACCCCTCCAATAAGCAACAAAAGCAATAATACAGAACTCGCTAATGCAATGCTACTCCCCTTTTGAACAACTTCAGGTTCAAATTTAAATTCGATCTTATTATATCCTTCAGGAACCATCAATGCCCTGAGTGCATAGTTGGCCCTAAAGTGCTCTGCTTCCTTTCCGTTGATATAGGCATTCCACCCATAAGGATAGTACAATTCAGAAAAGACAGCTAATCCGGGCGAAGTGTTTTCGGTTTCATAATACAGATAATCCGGTCTAACTTCAATTAGTTTAATTGACGCTAAGGAATCTACTTCAAAAATCCGGGTGGGAACCAAATGCTCAAATTCTCGGTGAACAATAGCGGTTTGTTTGGTATTTGTATTTTCTATGCCTAAAATTTCTTCATCGGCACTTTCAACCATTTTGACTTCTTCAACAAACCAGGCATTACCATTAACCATTGGATTCACTGATGCAAGCACCTTACCCTCATCATCTTGTTCAAGGAAATACTTTACGTTAAACATATTAAACACTTCCAGCTTCCCTTTTTCAAAATAAAAGTCATACAACTCCTGCATTTTGCCGGGTTTAGCGGCATGATAACCACCTAAGGAGTTGTGAAAAAAGCTTGCCCGGGCACTTCCAAAAGGATTTTGGGTCAAATCATAAACCCTGTAATGACTATCGTCTTTTAAAATTTCCTTGTCAGCAGGATATTCAGAAAACGGATTTAACACCTGTCTGGCTGCCACAAAATTATCACTGTTTACATAGCGTTTATTCACGGGAACCAAATCCAAAATAAATAAGAACCCGATTAAAACGTACATTGTATTTAGTTTTAACTTGCCTTTCAAGTACATCCACATCAGTCCTGCTGCAACAACCACAAAGCCTAAGCTTCGCAGGGTGTCTTTTACAAACAGGGATATACGGTCTTCTCTAACAGCATCCATAAACTGATTTGTTCTATCACCAAACAGTGGCTCATATCTATACAAGTTTATATATTCATATTCCCCTATAAAATTGAAGAAACTGTTTTTGAAAAACAAAAA
>NZ_JCBCCK010000024.1:0-1717 GCF_059864935.1 Planktosalinus sp. | reverse complement strand
TAGACCGGGCTCGCATAGTTGTTGTTGGCAAAGGATCTGAGGTGCTTGAAGGCTTGAAAAACATTGACAGGGGCGACGGTTCAAAATTACCCGTGCGCTATTTTGACAGTTACGCCAATGAAGTGGAAGAACCCAATTATAAGGTAGAAATGGATGCTTCAGTGACAGTTGAAACCGTGTTGTCAAATTATATAAAGGCTATTGGCGGCAAAAGCAACATCGACAATATCAAGTCAGTATTTACTACTGCAAGTGCTACTATGCAAGGAATGCAATTGGGAATGGAAATGAAAGTTACCAACGACAATAAAATGTCACAAGCTATACTGATGGGTGGTATGCCGCTTCAAAAAACAGTTTTTGATGGTCAATCCGGATATACTATGGCTCAGGGTCAAAAATTACAATTTGACGAAAGCCAAATCAACGAAATGAAAGAGGCAGCAGGTTTATTCCCTGAGTTAACTTCCTCAAACGCTAGCTTAATTGGCGTTGAAAATATTGATGGTCAAAATGCCTATGCCGTAAGTTTTGGAAGCTCAAAAGTAAGCTTTTACAACATTGAAACCGGTCTGAAAATCAAAGACGAAACTACCCAGGAGGTAAATGGTATGCAGATGAAATCATCTATAGCATTTGCAGATTATAAAGAAGTGAGTGGGGTTAAATTTCCACACACTATGACAGTCTCTGCAGGACCTCAGGAAATCAAATTTGAAGTTTCTGATATTAAAATCAACGAAGGAGTAAGCCAGGAAGATTTTAATTAGATTGTAAATCTAAGAAGACAGACTTTTGACAAAACCGCCCCACTAAACCGGGGCGGTTTTTTTTATATAAATTGACTATATTTAAAGTTGTAAAATAACATCCTGGTATATGGGAGTTAAATTAAAAAATGTAATTCTAATAATTGTTATATTTTCATTCGGATGTTCTTCAAAAAATGAATTAACATACGAGTCTAAAGAAGCATTTATTCAATCCTATAAAATAAGTGTATTTTATGGATGTGTGAATAAAGGAACAAATGGAAATTTTCAAAATTTCATTATAGAAAACAACGATTTGGGAACATCTCCTCAGGTTGCGGTTATATTTCATGCTGAAGTAGCACAAGCAAAAAAAGTTGGTGAAGATTTCTCTAAAACTATTAAAGCAATAAATTACGCTGATTATGAAGGAAAAAAACCAATATTTAGTGAATGTTCTAAATATGCTTTTTTTAGTAAGGAGGTTGATTCTTTAGCAAAAGCTCTTTATAGTAAAAACCAAAAATCTAAACTTGAATATATATACGATTAAATTCAACCGCCCCACTAAACCGGGGCGGTTTTTCGTACACGCTTTTTGCTGTTGGCCAGAATCACCCCAAATAAAATCACACCACCTGCCAAAGCTTGCATTAAAGTAAACTTTTCACCGTCAATCACACCCCACATCAAGGCTACAATGGGTATGGTATAAGTTACTGAGGTTGAAAACACCGGGGTACTAATTTGAATTAATTTGTTAAACACCAACAGTGCTAAGGCTGACCCAAAAATGGCCAGCAAAGCAATATAACCTGTTGCATTCAAAGTGGCAGGGTTTTGCAATACCTCAGCACTAAAGAAACCTGTGGACATCAGTATAAAAAAAGCGGGTACCATTATCACAAAAAAACTACCAGCTGAAATGCCCAAAGGAGACAACTCCTGCAGCCGGGTTTTAATTA
>NZ_JCBCCK010000189.1:0-1046 GCF_059864935.1 Planktosalinus sp. | reverse complement strand
TGGTAAGTATCTTTGCCCACTTCCTCCAGGTCATTGTGTTTTCCGGAAACCCTTAAGCATTTTTGAGTATCAGCCACGCGGCTGTTTTTAGGAATTGAATTCCCTAAGAAATATTCCTTAAACTGGTTCATTCCTGCATTGGTAAACATCAAAGTGGGGTCGTCTTTAATCACCATTGGGGCTGATGGCACAATAGCATGTCTTTTGGATTTAAAAAATTCTAAAAATTGTTTTCTAATATCTTGTGACTTCATAAATGCTAAAAGGAGTATTAATTTGCGGTCAAGTCTTAAACTATTTTTTATATTTGTCCGTTATGCAAAAAAAAGCAGTTCTGAACTTTTTTGCTATGATGCAAAAATAGAACATTTTAACTTATGTCAAAGGTTAAATATTATTACGACAGTGAGACCCTTTCCTATAGAAAAATAGAGGTAAAAAAAGGCAAAAAGGTTGGCTTTATCTCACTCTACATACTTGGGATGTTTTTAGGTGGTTTCTTACTGCTTTTGATTTATTTGAGTATTCCTTCACTTGAAACCCCACGGGAAAAAATTCTTAATCGTGAACTTGCCAATATGCAACTGCAGTTTGAACTTCTCAACCGAAAAATGACTGATGTTGAAGAAGTTTTGGCTGATGTGGCTCACAGGGACGATAAAATTTACCGCATTTACTTTGAAGCAGATCCCATTCCCGAAGAACAACGAAGAGCCGGGTTTGGCGGAGTAAACCGATACCGTGACCTTGAGGGTTTTGACAATTCCAGACTTATCACTTCTACCAGCAGAAGGATGGATATACTCACCAAACAAATTGTTGTTCAATCGCGATCTTTGGATGAAATAACTGTTCTTGCCGGTGAAAAAGAAAAGCTTCTGGCCGCCATACCCGCCATTCAACCTGTGGCCAATGAAGACCTTTCGAGAATGGCTTCCGGTTATGGTTGGAGAAATGACCCGTTTACCAAAGTCAGGAAGTTTCACCATGGCATGGATTTTACCGCACCCCGTGGAACTCCCATTTATGCCACTGGCGACGGAAAA
>NZ_JCBCCK010000166.1:0-3206 GCF_059864935.1 Planktosalinus sp. | reverse complement strand
CATGTGGATAATACCAACTGATAACAAAGCCCTGCTAGGTGTTTTAAACTCAAAAATGGGGTGGTGGCTTATTACCAAATATTGCACTCAAATACAAAACGGGTGCCAGTTAATTTGGAAATATTTTGGACAAATACCTGTACCCAACGTAGCACAAGCCCCCGAGTTAGAAAGTTTAGTGAACCAAATAGTACAGCTAAAAGCCAATGCCGCACAAATAGAAGCTGCTTTTTTGGGGTTGTTGCAAATCAAATTCCCAATCGAAAAATTCACAACCAAATTGCAAAACTGGCACGAATTGGACTATGCAGCCTTTTTAAAAGAATTGAAAAAAGCCAAAGTGCAGATGAGTTTATCAGAAGAAGCCGAGTGGATGCACTACTTTAATGAGCAAAAACAAAAAGCCCAAGCCATAAAAGGTGAGATTGAGAAAACGGATCGAGAGATTGATCAAATGGTTTATGAGTTGTATGGGTTGACGGAGGAGGAGATTCGGATTGTGGAACAAGCTTAACTCGCGAACACCTATTGAAAAAACAATAAAAAGGAGTTGAAACTTCGCAGAGCGGGGGTGAGGGAGCGGGAAATATCTTTAAAACAATATTTTATTCCTCACAATGACTCATATCAATAGAATTAAAAATGGTCGAGACCAGTTCGCATTCCTGATTATTGTTGAGATTATTTTTAATTGCTTCAAAAAAAGCTAAGTTATTATTTTGTTCAATTATCTTAACCGCATTTTCACAGCGTTGATCCAATATTGAATCTATTTCATCAAATTTTTCAAAGTCCTCTTCAATTTTTAGTTTTTCTTCTGTAGAGGCAGCTTCAAAATAGGAAAAGAAATTTTCTTCAGCTTTTGCAATACCAAGTTCAGCATTCTCAGAAAGTAATACTACAAATTTTGGATGTAGCTCTTTTAAAAATGAGTTTAAACAGTCACACAATTCTTCTGCCGCAATTTGTGCTTGAGCCAATTCGTTGTTTTCTTCAGTGGATTGTGCTTGACTGAAACTAACAAACAGCATTAACACGATAGTTAATAATGCTTTCATTATGATTTGTGTTTTAAGGAAACTAAATTTGTTTTATGTACTAAATATATGAAGTTTTTATTTATATACCCATACAACGCGATGCAATCGCGCGGGATCCGGGGTATAATTATAAGCGTTTCATTTTACCGCTCAATTTAAATTGATAGGCAAATGGTCTTTTGTCATGTATAGCTTTATGGCATATTTCCGGCCAGTTTTTTGAGAGTGCCTGCACCATCTCCCAAATAGATAGTCCTTTTTTGCTACTTGGCCCTCTTAAAATAAATAAACCCACACCATTTTGTTGGTAGAGTTCAATTTCATCTTTTCGTCTTGTGATGTTTAAATCCTGTGTAATCACGCAGCTTTTTTCTTTACCTATTTTGGGCAGCCATTCACGGTCTTTTGCTCCGGGGTTAAAAGTATCCGGCAAATAAGCAACGTTTAGAAGTTTTCCGGTTTTTAAGCCTTCAGGCTTTTGAATTATATCAAAACCCATTGCTAAGTGGCGAGGCATATTTTCATCAAGGTAAATGATCATGCCGCTTTACAGTATTCCAAGGCGTGATTGACTTCTTCTTCTGTCAATTCATATACATGGGCGATATAGGGAATCGGGTCGCCGGCCTTGTAATGGTTTGATATAATTTGGGGATATATGTTTTTTTTATTGATGACGGGATGACCAAATTTCCTTGCCGGGTCAATGAGGATGGATTTGTCTTTGCCCATAGGCCAAAATCGGGTAGCCAACTCATTATCACTGAATTCCAGTTTTCTAAAAAACAATTTGATAAAATCTAAATTGAACTGTTTTGTTCCATCTAAAGTAATTGTTCCTTGTTTTGTGGCAAGAAAAATTGTGTTACCATCTGTTTTTATGCCGTCTATCACATTTTTTAAGGCAAATGGAAAAGCAGTATTGAATAAACAGGATAGTTCTTTATGTGCTTCCAATACTTTTCTTGGTTTTACACCTGCTTCGGTAAACAGCATCATCACATAAAACTCCACTACTGTATGAAAACTAACTGCTCTGGTGCCATTATTTTGCCAGGAGTATTTTATTTCAAATTCTTTACCCAGTTTACCATCCCAATATTTGTTCATCCACAAATAAACCTTTCGATAAGGTATGCGCAGTATTTCTGCTATGTCTGAAGCAGTATAAATCCCGGTTCCTATTTTTGGTTTATTTTCGAAATTCATCGTTGTCATAAGTTACTACAAAAGTACAATTTAAGTATTAATGTTATTCATAAGGGTTTTTTAAAAATGCATTTGATTAGAAAAGCGTATGATTTCTTAAGCTTATGGTTAAGTACTACCCCCTTTTCTCAGTCTCCTTTTTCTTTTCATTGCAATAAATTCAGGCATTTTATTTTCAACTATTTCTAACCCTTTGTTTCTCAAAATCATTTCTATTAATTCTTCACTTTGGTCAAATTGCATAGCTAAATCTTTAATGGTGACTCCTTTTAAATAGCGTTCTTGGATTTTTAATTGTTCTGAATCGGTTATATGCTTGTATTTTTCGCCGGTTTTCTCGGGCATTTTAGCCTTGTAATTTTGGAGTACCTTTATGATGTCTGACAAAACTGTTGGATTAATTTTTATGGTGTTTTTTGTATTAGTCGAGCCTTGAATGTGTTGAATAATTTCAACATATAGTAACCCTGTATCGTGTTTAATCAGATCAATTAAAAAATTACTTTTATCAAATTCAAGTTGGGTTGTTAGGATAATTTTATTCATTGCCTTTCAAAATTTTAAGGGTATGACATACAACTCATTCATTTATGTTACTTCATCTAAGCCACATTGTAGCACTGTTTTTTGGGGATAAATTAAACAGGGGAGTATAAAAATATAAAACAATTTGATAAAATCGGTTTAAAACAAAGGTAAAAGATGGTGGGTTGGACAAAATTCTCCATGCCTTTGTGTTTTTGACAATAAGTTAAACTGTCTATAAGCATGTCCTTATACTCGTTTCTGGTAAATACATCAAGCCACTCTACAACAGCGAAGCATACAAAATACAAACCTTCAGGATTATGGAGCCTGCCTGCCGGCAAGGCAGGTTTGTGGTTTCTGCTCATAATGGCTTGTTTTGCTATTCATTGGCAGGAGTTACTGTGAAATTAATGCTTACCACGCGAGGGG
>NZ_JCBCCK010000145.1:0-1241 GCF_059864935.1 Planktosalinus sp. | reverse complement strand
AAGGCCCGATTGTAGATTCTAAACTCATCCATTAAGCCGTTAAGGTTGGTATTAGTGCCATATCCCCCTACTTGAAAACCGGAACCGGACATCGTATTTGTTGTGGGAGCAGTAACAGTAACGTGCAAAACACCATCAATGTAGCCGGTATATGTTCCGGCTGTTGCATTATATACAACATGAACATAATTAGGAGCCGTTGTAGCGGCACCTGTTATAGTTAAGTCAGGCAATCCCCCACCACGAACCATCCAATTGTTAGCTCCGGCAACTCCATTTGTAAAGCAACGAAAACCTCCGGCACCCACATCACCAAAAATATAATAAAGTGTGCCACTAGGCGTAATATTACTTGTCCAGAAGCCTATTGTAAACGAGCCTGAAAGGTTTGTATTCCATCCGGTATTAATCACTCCGGAGCTAGAAGTAACCCCTGTTCCCTGTAACGCCGTTCCAAACAGTCCTGCTCCTCCAACAGTCAGCCCGGTTCCGGTAATTGAAGCCGGATTATTCCCAACGGGACTTAGTGCTTCGTTGACTATTGTAGTGCCTGTATCAAACTTATAATAGAGTAATTCCGGCATTTGACCTCCAGCCCCTCCACCGGTTTCAAGATAAACCTCCGCTGCCCAGTAGGATGTAGTTGAAGTTATGGTTGGTGTTGTATATATAGAACCAATTCCTATTGGATCGGGTGCAATTAGTGGATCATCTGATAAAAACCAGTATATCTCGCTTCCTGCCCCTGTTGGGGTGGCTGTTAAGGTAACTTGTCCTTGCTGACATACAACTCCACCAGTAGTGCTAAGTATTCCAAACACGGAACAATCAAGCTCGTTTACAATAATTTCCAGTAATGGACTTTCACACCCTAGTACAGTTTGGCTCACCCAATAAGTTGCACCATCTACCAACGGGGTTGTTGGACTTAGTGCCGGCGGTGTGCCTGTGCTGTTGTCATACCAAGTCAAACCGGTACTGTGAACATAGGAATCCACTTCCAAATCATCCAGGGTGTCCCCTGCCACATATATCTGGGGTGAATCCCCTGTGGGTGCTGCAAGGTTTGCACAAACAAATCCATAAATATCCAAGGTATAGGTTGTACTGCCCGACTGTGAAGCAATTACTATAAAATAGTCCTGACCTGCGGTTACAAAGAAATCTTCTATTTTTCCAGTTCCAACTCTACCGGCCAAACAATTGCCACCCACATCACCACAACTTTCATAGACAAATAC
>NZ_JCBCCK010000002.1:0-6970 GCF_059864935.1 Planktosalinus sp. | reverse complement strand
TTTCATTAAACGGATTGTTAAAACTAAATTTTCGTTAAAAAAACTCGAGCCACTTTTTATTCGTAAATAGTTCCGTTAATTTAGTAATAAAAAAAGTTGCTTTATGTTTTACAAACTCACCTTATGCCTGCTGGCAGTCTCTCTAATTAGCTGCAATTCAAAAGCGCAACAAACCAACCAAAACCAAGAGTATGCAGTAGTTAAAACCGAAGCCCAATGGAAGGCAGAATTGAGCGAACTGGAGTACCATGTTTTACGAGAAGCCGGTACAGAAAGGGCTTTTAGCAGTCCTCTCGATAAAAACTATGCTCCGGGAACTTATCATTGCAGGGGTTGTGGGGTTTTGCTTTATGAAAGCGAACACAAATTTGACTCCGGTACAGGATGGCCTTCATTTGATCGTGGTGTTGATGAAAACCTGGAGTTTGATGTGGATTACAAAATTGGCTATGCGCGCTCAGAATTAAAATGTTCCAATTGCGGCAGTCACCTGGGCCATATGTTTGATGACGGACCCCGGGACACTACCGGAAAACGTCACTGCATCAATGGCGCTGCCTTAACTTTCAAACCTAAAAAAAATGATTGATAAAAAATATAAAGTTCAAAAATCTGAAGCCGAATGGCTGGAGGAACTGGGAGAAGAAAAATATGCCATCCTTCGCAGAAAAGGTACTGAGAGGCCATTTACAGGAGCTTATAATCTGCATTTTGAAGATGGAAATTACCGCTGTGCCGGATGCAATGCCTTGTTGTTTGAAAGCAACTCCAAATTTGAAAGCGGTTGTGGCTGGCCCTCATTTGACGAAAGTGTGGAAGGCAGTGTGGAATATATCAAAGACACCAGTTACGGAATGATGCGTGTGGAAATTTTATGTGCTTCCTGTGGCGGCCATTTGGGTCACGTGTTCAATGACGGACCCACGGAGACAAGTCAACGATATTGTGTGAATTCGCTGAGTATTGAATTTGACAAAGAAAAATCTTAGTCCAGCCAATTCTTGAAATCCTTGACCTTTTCTCGGGCTACTATGATTTCATCTTCCTTATAGGAGTTTAAAAACAATTTTAGTCGTGAATTTGAATAGGCAATAATGTCTTTGATGGCGCTGATATTGACAAAAAACTTTCGGCTGACCCGAAAGAATTCCTGAGGGGCGAGTTCGTTCTCCAACTGTTCCAGTGGTTGATCCAGCAGGTAGTTCCTGCCGTCAATGGTGTGCAGGTAAGTGCCTTTGTTTTCGCTGTAAAAGCATTCAATTTCATCAACGGTGATCATTTTTAAATGCTGACCCACCTTGACAGTAAAACGCTTCTTATACTCCCTATCCAACGGATTGACCAGTAGTTTCTTGATGTCTTCAAAATTAATTTGAAGAGGCGATTGCATACTGTCAGGGCCAAATGCTTGTTTCAGGTTTTTGTATTTTTCAACAGCAGTTATTAATTCGTCTTCGTCTATGGGTTTTAAAAGATAATCGATACTGTTGAGTTTAAATGCCTGAAGGGCATATTCATCATAGGCCGTGGTAAAAATAATGGCACTTTGCACCTGTATGGTTTCAAAAATCTCAAATGAAAGTCCGTCGTTAAGCTGGATGTCCAAAAAAATCAGGTCAGGATGTTTGTTTTTTGAAAACCATTCCAATGACTCTTCCACAGAATGCAGCGTCTCCCACACCTGAACATTCAGTTTTTCAAGCATTCGCTTTAGCCTGCGCGCCGCCGGTTTTTCGTCTTCTATAATGATGGTTTGCATATACTTATAATCTTTTATTTAAAAATAATTTCAACCTGAAACCTGAAACCTGAAACTTGAAACTTTGAACCCCTACTCCCATTTACTCTTCATTTTACGCTCCTTATCCATCATTTCTTTAATTTTTCGTTCTTCCCAGTTTTTCCCTAGGAAAATGTTTGCGCCAAACACCCCTACCCAGTGAGCAAACAATCCAATTCCCCAGAAAAATAATAAACTAAAATCTTCAACATTAATATTTGACATTTCAATGTAAATCATTTTTTTATTGACAAACAGTATAAAACCATTGACCAAAATATAAGCCATCAGGTGAATATAAAATCCTTTGATTTCTTTGATGCGTTTTTTGGCGACTTTATAAAGCTCTTCTTCGTGATAGTTTCGTTCCATAATGTTTTTTTTTAATTGAATTTTAATTCCACTTTTGAGTGTTTTTACGTTCCTTTTCCATAATCTCCCTGATTTTTTTCTCTTCCCAGGAAGTACCGTATCCAAATACCATAAATCCGTGTATGGCTACACCCATTCCCCAGCCCAATAGCGGGAACCAAAACCATTTGAATTCCCAGTAAGTATAGTAATTGATAAAAATCAAAAACGGCATGACTACGCAATAGGTAAATAAGTTTGAGTAAAATTCCTTAATTTCCTTCACCCTGCGGTGGGCTTTTAAATAGGAATTGTTGTTTTCTATGTCTTTATGTTTTTCCATGACTGTAAATTGTTTGGTTAAAATGGGCAGTTTCACCTGAAACTGACTTTCGGTTTCAATAATTTCAACCCTCCTGCTTGTTAGAATACCGTATCGATTGATGATGTTTTGCAGGCCAACGCCTTTACGGGTGCTGAGTACTTCTTTTCGCTGCAAATTATTTTCTATAACAAGCGTGTTGTTTTCTTCGTAAATTTTAATTCTTAAAGGTTTGCTTTCGCTAACAACATTGTGTTTGATGGTATTTTCAAGCAACAATTGCAAGGATAGCGGAACCACTTTGGCTTCGGGGTTGTGAAGCTGATTGGGCAATTCCACAAAAACACTGTTTTCAAAACGCATTTGCAGCAATTGAATATAAATTTTTGCGAAAGCGAGTTCTTCTTCCAGGCTCACCAGTTCCTTGTCTTTCTGTTCCAGCACATAGCGGTAGATTTTAGACAATGAAGTAGTGAACTTTTGGGCATGTTCAGGGTTTTCTTCTATTAATGAAGTTAGCACGTTCAGGCTGTTGAATAAAAAATGGGGATCAATCTGGTTTTTTAAACTTTCAAATTGTGCCGAAGCTGTTCCGGCTATGATTTTCTGTTCTGTCAGCTTTTTTTTCTGTAATTCCTTATAAAAGTGGAAAGCGTGAAAAAACAGCGAAATGACCAGTGTTATGATTAAAGCAATGTAATAAAACTGTAGTCGCTCTGTTTGAAAAAAGGCTTCCATACTCAACCCGTCAATTACCGTTCTGTGAAACATTCTTACAAAAAAAATGGTAATGAGCGTGAGCAGCACCGAACCAAAAAGCCCTATGGCAAAGCGATATTTGCCTTTGTTTTTCCAATCTACACTTACATCGAGATAATCAAAAAAATAAGAATTCACCACTGCAAGGGGAATACTGTATAAGCTATAGAACAAAAAAGAATAAAACAATTTTATATCAAACTCAACCGTAATTCCGGATACCAGTCTGAAACTCTGGTCAATCAGAAACAGCACTGTTCCAATCAGTACCCCAATCCCCGTAATTATTGCAAACTTTTTCATTTTTTATTTGACTTTGAAACCTGAAACAAGAAACCTGAAACCTACTGACACCCTTTAATCGTCTGCTCTGCCTGATCTTTTCCCCAGTTGGGATGAAAAGGTGTTTCAGGTTTAAAGGTATCAAAAAGTTGAATAGCTTTTTCTATTTGTGTACAAATGGGTTTGATATCAGTTCCGAAAAACTGGGCACTTCCCAGTTCAAACTGGGCTTTACTCATTACTACCCGCGGATTGTTGGGTGCTATTACCCCTGCCTTGCCATACAGTTGCATCACCGTTCCGGAGAGCCTCTGACCGTTGGCCATAGGGTCTTGGGCGATGTAAGCCGTATGAATCATTGCCTGCATGACAAGCAATTCGGCGTTGTTGGGCTCTATATCCATAAGCGGGTCCAGGGCGTTTTGTGCTTTAATGAGTAAACCTTCAGATGTTTTACTGTCCTGGGTTTTAAATGCTTCAGTGGTATTGACCAAGGCCACATAATAGCCCGGCAGCCAGTTGTCTTTTTCGGCTAAGGCGATGCGCTCAAATAAAGCCGAAGCTTCAGCGGCCTGGCCTTCACCCCACAATTGAAATGCCTTTTGCATTCCCTGTTCATAATTGGTTTGACTCATCCCCAGGGCAGAAATAACCAATGCCAAAATTAATAGTACTTTTTCCATAATTATTGATTTTGTGTTTGATGATGCAAATATCTTACGGTAAGTTTCGTTAAAAAATAAGATGTTACCCAAGTGTCAAAATTTGAGGATGAACTGTTATTTTAACAAAAATTGGCATTTCATTTACTTCAACTCCCTGATATTTTTTATCTTCGTAGCCTATGAATAAAGAACAGATTACCTCCTTAAAATTATTTTTAAGCTCCCCAAAAAAAATAATGATCATTGGTCACCGCAATCCTGATGGCGATGCTATGGGGGCTACCCTGGCGCTTTGTCATTACCTGAATAAAAAGGGCCACGACGCCCAAGTGGTCATGCCCAATGATTTTCCCGATTTTCTCAGGTGGATGCCCGGAGCTGACGTAATTAAACTTTTTGAAAACGACCGAAAAAATACCACAAACCTGATCAAACAGGCCCAACTCATTTTCACCCTCGATTTCAATTCACTTTCCCGTGTGGGTGATGCGTTTCAACAAGTCTTGGAAAGTCTTGAAACACCCTTTGCCCTTATTGACCATCATCAACAACCGGATGATTATGCCACTTACGTTTACAGTGATGTAAGTATATGCTCTACGGCAGAAATGGTGTATCATTTTATGGAAATGATGGAAGACCTGTCCTATTTGGACAAAGACATTGCCACCTGCATTTATACAGGTATTGTGACCGATACGGGTTCGTTTCGTTACAGCACAACTTCGGCAACAACACATCGGGTTGCGGCCCATTTAATCGAAAACGGAATAGACAATGCTTTTATACACCAATCACTGTTTGACAATAACAGTGCAGCCCGGATGCAACTGCTTGGTGTGGCATTACAAAATCTGGTAATATTGAAGGAGTTCAACACGGCATACATCACACTTACTCAGGACGAACTTGACAATCACAACTTTCAGAAAGGCGATACCGAAGGTTTTGTCAACTATGGCCTTTCGGTTAAAAATGTAACCTTTGCCGCAATTTTTATTGAGAGCCGACAAGATAAAATCATTAAAATTTCTTTCAGAAGTCTCGGCACATTTGATGTCAACCAATTTGCCCGGAATTATTTTGAAGGTGGCGGGCACATCAATGCCGCAGGAGCAAAAAGTAAACTGAGCCTTGATGAAACAGTTCGCTATTTTATTAGTAAATTGCAAGGCTATAAACAGGAATTATCAAATGCTTAAATCATATATTTATATCATCACCATTGCTTTGTTAGCCTGGAGTTGCAAAACCCCCGAGGCCAGAAGACCGGTAAAAACCACTTCGGGCAGTTACATCAACACTTCGGTTGATCGCAATAAAAAAATGATATCCGAAGAGGAAAAAGAAATCCTTGCCATCTTACAAAGTGATACAGTGAACAAAATTCTCAACTCAGAACACGGGTTTTGGTATTACTTTGTTAAAAAAAATACTTTCGAGGAAGAAAAAGCAGATTTTGGGGATATCGTCGAGTTTGAATATGACGTCAAGGATTTAGACGGAAACACCATTTACAATAAGGACGAAATGGGCAAACAAATCTATCATATGGATAAGGAAGAGCTTATTACCGGCTTGCGTGAAGGATTAAAATTACTAAATGAAGGAGAAACAGCCACTTTTTATTTCCCTTCACATAAAGCATATGGCTACTACGGCGACTTAAACCGTATTGGTGCCAATATGCCTATAGTAACCACAGTAACCATTTTAAACATCAAACAAATCAATTAATTTTTTATGAAAAAAACAGTTTTATTATTAGCATTATTTGCAGTGACCCTTTTTGCGTGTCAGGAACAATATCCTGACCTTGAAGACGGTATTTATGCCGAATTTGTAACCAACAAAGGCACATTTATTGCCGTACTCCACCACGAACAAACGCCTATGACCGTGGCCAATTTTGTTGACCTGGCCGAAGGTAAAAACGGAATGGTGGATGAGCAATACAAAGACAAGCCTTTTTTTGACGGAATGGTGTTTCACCGTGTGATTAAAGATTTTATGATTCAGGGCGGTGACCCACTGGGCAACGGCACAGGCGGACCCGGTTACAGATTCCCTGACGAGATTGTGCCCGAACTGGGACACGACAGCAAAGGAATTCTATCCATGGCCAACTCAGGCCCGGCAACCAATGGTAGCCAGTTTTTTATCACTGTAAGACCCACGCCACATCTGGATGGCGGTCATGCCGTTTTTGGCGAAATAGTTAAGGGAATGGAAATTGTTGAAGAAATAAGCCTTGTTCCAACAGCTCAGGGAGACCGTCCTGTAGATCCCGTGGTGATTGAAAAACTAAACATCATCAGAAAAGGAAAAGTGACGCTTGACTCTTTCGAAAAGCAAATGGAAAGCGTCGAAAAGGAACGCAAGGATAAAGAAGCCCGTATCAGCTCCGTCAAAGAAGCCAAAGCAGCTGAATTTGCAGCACTAAAAGAAAAGGCAACCGAATTTCCAACCGGTTTAAAAATGCATTTCACCAGACAAGGTGATGGTGTTCAACCACAGGAAGGACAAAATGTGCTCATCAATTATGAAGGTTATTTAACTGATGGCACCTTGTTTGACTCCAGTAAGCTGGAAGTTGTTGAAGAATATGAAATGGTAGATGAAAGAAGAAAACAAGCCAATCAATACGCCCCTATGCCAACGGAATATAGTTTAAATGCCGGACTTATCGCCGGATTTAAAGAAGGCATGTTAAAAATGAAGGTGGGTGATGAAGCTGTGTTATTTATCCCCTCACATTTGGGGTATGGCGAGTCAGGGGCAGGGAATATTATCCCTCCCAATGCCGACCTT
>NZ_JCBCCK010000497.1:0-3229 GCF_059864935.1 Planktosalinus sp. | reverse complement strand
TTTTTTAATACAGGTATTGAGACTGTTGAAGCAGGGCTTGCAGAACAAAAAAGTTTTTCACTTCCGGATCAATCTGAAGTCATCCTCAATGCCGATTCAAAAATTACCTATAATGAAAAGAAATGGGACAAGAGCCGCTCATTGACTCTTGATGGTGAAGCCTATTTCAGCGTTGCCAAAGGAAAAACCTTTAAGGTAGAAACCCCACAGGGAATAGTTACTGTTATAGGTACACGTTTTAATGTGCAAAATCGCAACAACCATTTTCACGTAAGTTGTTATGAAGGTACGGTAAATGTGAATTTTAACAACCAAAACATACAACTTACTGAAGGAAACAGCGTTATCATTGAAGCAGGTAATATAGTTGCACAACCTCTGATTTCAGTTTCCCAACCTGGATGGATGTTTCAGGAAAGCACTTTTGAAAACACAAAAATCAACCTTGTTTTAGAAGAATTAAAAAGACAATATAATATTCAGGTTACGTTAGACAACATTGACGAAACTCTCAGGTTTACGGGTGCGTTTACACACAAAAACCTGGAATCTGCCCTAAAGACCATTTGTTTACCCTTGCAACTTAATTACAGCATAGACAATCAAGGCAATGTGACAATTTATGGGCAACAATAAAAAAAAGTGGCTTTTAATCCTTTTTATTTTTTCATTTTCTTTTGTGCAATTTTCACTAAATGCTCAAAATGAAAACAACACCCCCCTCCTAGAAATTATTAAAAAAATCGAAGAAGATTTTGAAGTAAAGTTTTCATTCAACCAGTTAGATATTGAATCCATTCAAATTAAGCAACCGGATTATCAAAATAACCTGGAGACACTTCTAAATTACCTGAATGAACAAACACCTCTAAATTTCAGTAGAATTGATGACCGCTATGTGGTGATAAGACCCTTAAGCACAGAACCTTATTTCATTTGCGGAAAAATTATTGATGCCGAAACCCTGCAGCCTCTCAATGGGGCAACCATCCAAATTTTAAACTCTAATCTATCAACGATAACCAATGCCGCCGGAGAATTTTCACTGCAAATAACTCAACAAAACCTTGTTTTGGAGATCAGGCATTTAGGATTTGAAAATCTAACTATCGCCGCAGAAATTTTTAAGACAAGCAGCCCCTGCTATGTTATCACTTTATTACCTTCAATCAGCATTTTACAGGAAGTGGTTTTAAGTGATATTTTCACAAAAGGAATCAGTAAGTCCAAAGATGGGGCTGTAAAAATTAAAGTCAGCAATTTTGCCGGCCTTCCCGGTTTGACCGAACCTGATATACTCCAAATGATACAAACCTTGCCTGGTATCATCAGTGTAGATGAAACCATTTCAAACATCAGTATACGCGGAGGAACAACCGATGAAAACCTTATACTTTGGGACGATATAAAAATGTATCAAAACGGTCATTTCTTTGGATTAATTTCAGCTTTCAACCCCTATTTAAACAAAGATGTTATTGTTTATAAAAATGGAACTCCAGCCAGATATGGCGAAAGTGTTTCAGGCGCGGTAGCGATGCAGTCTGACGACAAACACAGTGACAACAATGAATTTGGCGTTCAACTGAATATGATTAATGCAGGTGCTTTTACAAAACTTAAAGTAACTGACAATCTCAGCTTACAGCTTTCGGGAAGACGCACTTATACTGATCTTTACAAAAGTCCGGCTTACAAGCAAATGTTCAATAAAGTGTTTCAGGACACTAAAATAACCAACGTTCAAAATGTTTCCGGTTCAACTACATTAAATACAGAAGAGGAATTTACTTTCTATGATTTTAGTTTAAAGGCCATATACACGCCCAATACAAAAGACCGTTTTTCAGTAAATTTTTTAACCATAGATAATAACCTAAACTTTACCGAAACCATTTCTTCTCCATCTACACAAAATTCTGAAACCAGCCGGCTTGACCAAAACAATCTAGCGGGCGGTATTTCGTGGCAACGCAACTGGAGTGATAACTTAACTGTGAAGATGCTTGTCTATGGCAGCCAATATACCCTTGAAGCTTCAAATCTGGATATTTTCTCAACTCAGGCGTTGTTTCAATCCAACAAAATCCTGGAAACAGGCACAAAGCTGGATTTAAATTATAAAATAAGCTCTTTTTATAACCTGTCGGGTGGATATCAATTCTCTGAAACAGGCATATCAAACACTCAGGAAGTGAATATTCCCTTGTTTAGAAATTTTATAAAAGAAGTTTTACTCACTCACGCTGTTTATGTGAATAATGCATTTCAAATTGATGCAACCAATACTTATATTCAAGCGGGCTTGAGGCTCAATTATCTTTCTAAATTTGATGAATTTTTGTTAGAACCTCGTCTAAACGTGCATCAAAAGCTTGGGAATGGATTTGCGGTTGAAGGAAGTTTTGAACATAAAAGCCAAACGGTAACACAGCGCATCGATTTTCAAAGTGATTTTTTGGGTGTTGAAAAACGCCGTTGGGTGTTGTCCAACAATGAAGACGTTCCGATTGTAAAGAGCCGGCAATACACTCTGGGCCTGCTGTATCAAAAATCGGGATGGTTGCTTCAGCTTGAAGGGTACAACAAAGAGGTAAAAGGCATCACTTCTGCCAATCAGGGGTTTCAAAACCAATTGCAATTTACAAAAACCACCGGAAGTTATTTTAGCAGTGGTTTTGAGGCTATAATCAATAAAAAAACCGAACAATGGAGTAACTGGATCAGTTATACTTATGCTGTCAATGATTATGAATTTGAAGCATTGATTCCATCTCGTTTTCCGCACAATTATGACATCAGGCATCAGGCCACATTGGCAACTTCCTATAGCCTGAACCGCCTGAAAATTGCGGGTGCAATCAATTGGCATACAGGCAGGCCATACACCTTGACTTCCGGTCAAATTATTGAAGAAACCGGGGTCAATTTCATTTTGCATGACGCCCCAAACCAAGCCAGAAACAGTGATTATTCAAGAATTGATTTGTCTGCCGAATATGAATTTTCACTGGGCAAAAATACCAGGGCAAAAATCAATGCCGCAGTACTTAATATTGCCAACACCAAAAATGTTTTAAACACTTATTTTGTGTTGAAACAAAGTGAAGATTTTGAATCTGAAATCAGCAAAGTAGAGCAAGTTTCTTTGGGCATGACACCCAATATTTCTTTACAGGTGTTTTTTTAATTACATTCGTTGCGGTACCTCAATACCCAGAAGTTTAAA
>NZ_JCBCCK010000490.1:0-11217 GCF_059864935.1 Planktosalinus sp. | reverse complement strand
AATTCAACAAGACCGATGTAAGTTTCGGCAGCAGCAACTACTTTGTCTGCGTGCATGCTCATTTCACAGGCACCACCCAATGCCATTCCGTGGGGAGCTACAATCACCGGAATAGAGGAGTAGCGCACCCGCATGATGGTGTCCTGGAAGTATTTGATGGCCATATTGAGCTCATCATATTCCTGCTCTGCGGCCATCATAAAGATCATTCCGATGTTGGCACCCACAGAGAAATTGGCTGCCTGATTGCCAATCACAAGTCCGTTGTATTCTTTCTCAGCCAGGTCGATGGCTTTGTTGATACCGACGAGAACGCCTTCACCAATTGTATTCATTTTTGAGTTGAACTCCAGGTTGATGATGCCATCGCCCAAATCCTGGATGTTTGCTTCTTTGTTGCTCCACACGTTTTTGCTTTCGCGGATGTTGTTCAGGATGATAAAGGCGTCCTGACCCGGAACTTTGGTTTGTTTTTTCGAAGGGATGTCATAATAATAGGTAGCTCCATCTTTGACAGTGTAAAATGATTTGTTGCCTGAAGTCAGCATATCATTTACCCAGTCTGCTGGCTGAAGGCCTTCGGCTTTGATGAGTTCGAGTCCTTTTTCTACGCCAATGGCGTCCCAGATTTCAAACGGACCGTTTTCCCAGCCAAAACCGGCTTTCATGGCGTCGTCTATTTTGTAGAGCTCGTCTGATATTTCAGGAATGCGATTAGAAACATAAGCAAACATGCCGGCAAAGTTCTTGCGGTAGAATTCGCCTGCTTTGTCATCGCCGTCCACCAATATCGGAAAGCGGTCAAAGGGCTTGTCGATGGTTTTGGTTTTTTCAAGGGTGGCGAAGTTTGCTTTTTTGGTTGACTGGTATTCCAGCGTGTTGAGGTTTAACTCTTTGATTTCGCTACTGCCGTCGTCGTTCTTTATTTTTTTGTAGAATCCTTGTCCGGTTTTGCTTCCCAGCCATTTGTTTTCTACCATCTTTTCTATAAAATCGGGTAGTTTGAACAGGTCGTGAGCTTCGTCTTCTTTGCAATTTTCATAAATGCCGTTTGCCACGTGAACAAGAGTATCCAATCCAACAACGTCCACAGTTCGGAAGGTTGCCGATTTTGGACGACCAATAACCGGTCCCGTGAGTTTATCGACTTCCGTAACGGTGAGTCCCATTTCCTTCACTTGATGGAATAAGCTCTGGATTCCAAAAATGCCGATGCGGTTTCCGATAAATGCGGGGGTGTCTTTGGCAAGTACCGAGGTTTTACCCAGGAACTTTTCGCCGTATTCATTTAAGAAGTCCAACACTTCCTGAGAAGTATCCGGCCCGGGAATGATTTCAAAGAGTTTCAGATAGCGCGGTGGGTTAAAAAAGTGTGTTCCGCAGAAGTGTTTTCTGAAATCCTCGCTTCGTCCTTCATTCATAAACTTGATGGGAATACCCGACGTGTTTGAAGTGATGAGTGTGCCCGGTGTGCGATGTTTTTCAAGATTGTCAAACACCTGTTTTTTGATGTCAAGTCGCTCAATGACCACTTCGATGATCCAATCGGCATCTTTCACTTTAGCGATATCGTCTTCAAGATTTCCGGTAGTGATACGACTTGTAAATTTACTGTGATAAACCGGAGAGGGTCTTGATTTGATTGCGTTTTGCAGTGATTCATTCACAATTCGGTTGCGCACTGCTTTGTTTTCAAGGGTGAGCCCTTTTTTCTTTTCGGTGTCATTCAGTTCCCGCGGAACGATGTCCAGCAAGAGCACTTCCACGCCAATATTGGCAAAGTGCAGTGCAATACCGCTTCCCATAATTCCGGAGCCGATAACAGCTACTTTGTTGATTCTACGTTTACTCATAATTTTTAAAAACTAAATCGTTTGTATATATTTTTTTATTGGAAATCATTTCGTTGATGGCTTCAGTGACTTCAAAGAAGTGTTTCAGTTTTTCTTCTGAAACTTCGTTTTTGATGGCTTCATTGAACTTGAGTACCCGGTCTTTTGAATACTCCCTTTTTTCTTTGCCAAATTCGGTTAAGTAAATCAGTACACCGCGTCCGTCTTCAGGGTTAGGTTTTCGAATGATCAGGTCGCGGTCTTCCATTGATTTCAAGGTGCGTGACAGACTGGTGGCTTCCATGCCCATACGGGGGCCCAGTGAGGTGGAAGGGATGCCTTCTTCCGGGTCTATACTCAGCAGGGCAAAACCAGTTGCCATGGTGCTGTCAAACTTGGCAGCTTCTTCATTATACATACGTGTAACGGCTTGCCAGGTGGTGCGTAATGCATAATCTATTGTGATTTCTTTCATATTTATGCCTTGTGAGTTCGGGGAACTTATTTGAACTAAATTTTATGCTCTTGTTTATTAAGAATAATTCAGAATTGTAAATATACTAAAAAATACTATGCGCGCATAGTAAAATTATATTAAATTTTGTACAAAAAAAACTCCTCACGATGGAGGAGTTTAGAAATTAAATATTATAGGTTATTTAGTCTCCCATTTTGCCGTTGACCATGGCGATAACAGCTCCGGTTATGGCTGTACTGATAATCATAATAACTACATCAGCTCCAAATGATTTCCAGGGATAATCAACTGACATAGCCATATAAAAGAAATTCCAAATCAATCCCATATAGAGACCGATTAAAGCTCCGGCTTTTGCTCCACCGCCCATAGTTGAGATTTGTGCCCATTTGGTGTAAATATATGCTATAAAAAGAGCATATGATAAACAACCCAAGTAAATCATAATGAGGTATTCAGTTCCTTCGTTGGGGTTTGGGGGGAAAAAGTCTTTAAAAAGGTAAGCATAAAATAGCCAACCCAACAGGAAGTAAACAATACTGCCGACAAAGCCGGAAACTAAAAAGTTTTTTGTTTTCATTGGTAAAGGTTTTTTTGTTAGTTGATAATAAATGTATTAAAAAGTTATGAATAAAATTTAATTTTACTCAAAAAACTAACACAATTAAAAGCAATACCAATGACTTTAGGTCATTCAAAAGGATTAAAAAGGTAAGATTTACTTACATTTAGTTGTAGATTTTTTCATACAAATCTTTGTAATGTTCTTTTACTACCCGTCGTTTTAATTTCATGGTGGGAGTGAGATGACCCGCTTCAACATTCCACACTTCCGGGGTGAGTTCAAAGCGTTTGATTTTTTCCCATTGGCCAAAGCGCTCGTTGTAATGGTCCACTTCTTCTTTAATTCGTGCAATGACATGCTCATTATTGCATAAGTCTTCAAGCGACCTGCCAATGTTGATGTTTTTACGTTTTGCCCATTCTTTTACAAAATCAAAACTGGGCTGTATAAAAGCTGCCGGCATTTTCTCACCATCACCAATGACCATGATTTGCTCAATAAACAAGGATTGTTTCATAGCGTTTTCCAATAATTGTGGAGCGATGTATTTACCTCCACTGGTTTTGAACATTTCTTTTTTGCGGTCGGTAATTTTAATGAAGCCGTCTTTATCTATTTCACCTATATCTCCGGTGTGGAAATAGTCGCCGCTAAAGACTTCGGCGGTTTTTTCGGTGTCTTTGTAGTAGCCCATCATCACATTGGGACCTTTACAGAGAATTTCGCCATCTTCGGCAATTTTGACTTCCACATTGGGGATGGTCTTGCCCACTGTTCCAATTCTAAAGAGTCCATTACGTTGGTCATTTACTGAGATTACAGGCGAAGTTTCTGTTAACCCATAACCTTCCATCACGGGTATTCCTGCTGCTGCGAAAACCCTGGTCAATCTGGGTTGTAATGCTGCGCTTCCTGAGACCATGACTTCAAGATTGCCGCCCAAAGCTTCTTTCCATTTGCTGAAAATAAGTTTACGGGCGAGTTTTAGTTGGGTTTCATACCACCAGCTATTGGCTTTGTAAGGTTCATATTTTAAACCTAAATCGATTGCCCAAAAGAAAAGGGCTTTCTTAATTCCGGTAAGTTCGGCCCCTTTTGCATAGATTTTATCATATACCTTTTCGAGTAATCTCGGCACAACAGACATTACATTGGGATGCACCTCTTTAAGGTTGTCGCTTATTTTTTCAATGGACTCAGCATAATAAATCGAGACCGAATGGTATTGATAGATATATAAAATCATTCTTTCAAAAATATGGCAGACGGGCAAAAAGCTCAAGGCACGTGCATCACCTTCTTTCACCGGAATGCGCGGTGCACTGTCTATAACATTTGAAACTATATTTTTGTGTGAAAGCATCACACCTTTGGGCTTACCTGTTGTCCCGGAGGTGTAAATAATGGTAGCCAGATCAGTTTCCTCAACATTATTTTTTCTGGCTTCCACTTCGTTTTGGTTGGAATTGTCTTTGCCCAAGTCCAAAACTTCTTTCCAGCTTTTAGCATTTGAAATCAAATCAAAAGTAAAGACTTCTTTAAGAGTGGGCACATTGTTTTTTATGGACATTAGCTTGTCATAAACATCCCGGTCAGACACAAAGCAGTACATTGATTCGGAGTGATTGAGTATGTATTCATAATCTTCAGCACTTATGGTGGGATAAATGGGAATGGTTTGCGCACCGGTTTGTAAAACTCCAATGTCCATAATGCTCCATTCAGTGCGGTTGTTGGTGGAAATAAGTGCTATTTTGTCGTTTTTGTTGACGCCCAATCGAATTAGGCCTCTGGAGATGGCGTTGGCATTATTAATATATTCCTGTGTGGAGGTTTTTACCCATTCATCACCATATTTAGTGACTAAACAATCAGGCAGATTGTTTTTTGAAAGCTGGTAATAGGGGAATTCAAACAGGCGTTTAACAGTGTTCATAGTTTTTTCATATTTATGCAATGCAAAATAAGAAAAAATGTGGAGTTAATTATAAATTTAATTTTTAGATGTTGCGCTTCTTAAAAATGAATCCTTTTGTTCAATGAAATAGGTTTCATTGAGGTATTTGCTCTCCTTTTCAAAAGGCATTTGGGTATAGGATACAAAAAAATCCCCATTTGGATGCAGGATGATGTACTTGTAGTTGTAAGTTCCATCTTTAAAAGTTTTTCTAATCACTTCATAGGGGTCTTTAAGCCAAACCACACCACGGTCGTTTGTAGGGTATCCTTGATTAATATTGAAAAAATGAAGCAATAAGGCGTTTTTGTGTTTTCTGTAAGCTCTAAGTTCTCTTCTAATGTTACGTTGAGAGGATTTAAATGAGCGGTGATGTTTATGAGTAACAAGCCCTAAAGCTGCTTCAATGCTTTTCGTATCTGTAAAGCGCTTTCCCTTCATTTTTCTCACGGCTTCAAAACTTTCTTCAGTTTGATATTTTGGCAGGTATTCGATATAAGTTCTTTTAGATAAAGTTGCAATATCAGGCAGGGTGTCCACGTAGTGAATGACCCAAATTTTTGTTGTGTCAAGATTTAACCTGCTGTAAAAAAGTTTTTGAATTTCTGATTTTTTTGTTTGATCTAAAGTTCCAAAATACTGATTAAAAAATAGCTTTTTATACACTATGCTATCCCCCGGAATTTTTGCCTCAGAAAAATAGTCTGCTTTCAGTTTAAATTGAAACTCAACTTCAGAAATGGGCTTGAAATTTTCATCCACATAAACCACAGGTAGTTCCTGTGCAATTCCAGATAAACAAAAAAGAAATATGGCTACAAGTCTCATTTAACCTTTTTTTGTAAAACTACATTTTTTTGTGCTTATACCACCAATTGCATTGCATTCAAAAATTCGTCTTTTTTGTTTCTGGAAATACTCACGATGTCATCGTTGTTCATAACGATATACCCACCGTCTGATTTGACATATTTTTTAACTTCTTTGAGATTGATCAGGTAGCTGTTGTGCACGCGCATAAATTGATTGTCCAGCAACATGGTTTCATATTCTTTTAAATGCTTGCTCACTAAAAGCTTTTTGCCTGATTTAAGCACAAAAGTAGTGTATGATCCACCGGCTTCACAGTATAGAATTTCTGAGGTATTGATGAATTCAAATCCTTCTGAAGTTGCCAGGCAAATTTTGGAAAGTTTGGGCTGACTGATGTTTTGCAGTAATGTTTTTAACTGCTGATTGTATTCAACCTTGTTTTTTGCTTTTTTTGCTTTTTCAACAGCCTGTTGTAGTTCTTCGAGATCGATAGGTTTCAACAGGTAATCCAACGAACTGAATTTTACAGCCTTGATGGCATATTGGTCAAAAGCAGTGGTGAAGATGACTTCAAAATTGATTTCGGGTAATTGGGTGAGGATGTCAAAACCGGTGCCTGACTGAAGTTCTATATCCAAAAATACTACATCGGGGTTCTCTTGCGGAATCACATCCAGTGCTTCCTTTACAGATGACGCCAAAGCTACGACCTCGACGCCTTCGCAAAATTTTTCCAAAAGATTTTTGAGGGTCTCGCGGCTGTGCTTTTCGTCTTCGACTATGATTGCTCTTAGGTTCATATGTTTAATTTTTTGGTATCTTAATAGTTACTTTTGTTCCTGCCGGATTCCCCGAAACATCTGTAAGGTCTTCAATAACATAAGCACCTGTCTTATCCGGTTGGTATTTTAAAATTTCGATGCGTTTTTCGGTAAGTTCCACGCCACGTGAAATTTTACCGGATTTGGCACTTTGTTGATACAAAGCTTTACTCGCTTTTCGGCCAATTCCGTTATCTTCAACAGTAGCCAGTATGTGATTTTCATCTTCTGAAAATGAAATGACCAGCCTTTTTTCCTCCTCTTTTTTGTGAAGCAAACCATGTAAAATGGCATTTTCTACAAATGGCTGGATGATGAGTAACGGCACTTCAAGAAGGTGGGTGTTGAGGTGTTTTTCCACATTGATTTCATAGCTAAAACTATCGTCAAATCTCAGGGATTCCAAATCGAGGTAGGTCTCCAGTAATTTGATTTCTTCGGCCAAAGTAACATTTTTTTCAATGGAACTTTCCAAAGTAGAACGCATCAACTGGCTGAATTTAGATAAATATTTCAAAGCCGAAGGGGTATCGCTTTTTAGAACCAAATGCTGAATGGAACTGAGCGAATTGAAAATAAAATGCGGGTTCATTTGTGCCCTCAGGGCTTTGATGTAATTGTTGGTGGATTCTTCC
Organism: Planktosalinus sp.; assembly: GCF_059864935.1. Lineage (NCBI taxonomy): Bacteria > Pseudomonadati > Bacteroidota > Flavobacteriia > Flavobacteriales > Flavobacteriaceae > Planktosalinus > Planktosalinus sp. The sequence continues at coordinate 4,116 of NZ_JCBCCK010000490.1, read as the reverse complement.
TGAACCCTTAATTTTTCCTGATATTCCAGCTTTATTTTATAACCCAAACCAAGTCCGAAAATAATAATCTCTAAAAGGGCCCCGGTTTTTAAATAGCTGCCATAACCTGTCAAAAAAACCATTACTGATCCTGCTGAATAAAAAAATGAGCCAAAGACGATAAAATAAGTAAGCTTGTTATTTAGATGAAACAAAAGGTAAACTATACTCAAAACTACAAATGCGGTGATTATTATGGCCCTTATATCCAATAAAACAGCGTGCAAACTAAAATCATGCATTAATAGTACTACGCTGTCAATAAACAATAAAACAGTTAAAAAAAGCACGGCAAACGAAATGGCTGTATTGAGTTTTGGATAAAATTCACGGGTGTTCAGATAGTATTTCACAAAGAGGATGTAAAATATATTTGAAAGTATTTCAAAAAAATTGTTCAGGAAAAAGGTGGTAAAAGAAAAGCCGCCGAAAGTATTTGTATATGATTCAAAAACAAACCTTCCAAAATATACAGACATACAGGCTACATAGAGCACATACAGCAGGTAGTCTTTTTTTCTGTTGATGAAATAAATAGTCAGGGCAATGATTACAATAATAAGCGAAACCCCCAGAAATAAATGTGTTAATGCCTTACTGTTATATTGAAAAACGGAAATATAATTTTGTTTGTAATACTGTGCGGTTTCACTGTAACATAAAAACTTGTGATTGCTGATGTTGTATTTCACATTCAGCTTTTCAACGTTTAAATACAGGTATTTTGAATCAATAAGTTGATCTGGAGTGAAAGGAAATTCACCGGTAAATTGATTACCGGTTTCAAAACTTCCCAAAATGGCTGAACGGATTGTGTTTTGGTCGCTATAATATACTTTTGCCCGGTTGAGGTATCCAATATTAACATGCCATTGTTCTTTTTGGTTTAAAACATCTTGGTGTCCAGAAAAATCCAACTGAACCCAAAAGCTATCACCGGGAGTGCTTTTTAATTTCTTTTTTGGTCCGGAAAACAAAAATTCTGCGTTATTAATAATGTAATCTATATCCAGAGAGTCCTGGCTTGATTTTATGAGTTTATAAGGTACCTGAAATTCTTCGGTATGTTGTGTCCACGAAGTATTTCCGTAAAAAAGGAAGAATATACATATTAAATATGTCGGGGTTATTCTCATTGTTAGTTCAGGTTAGGGAGGCACAATGTTACTTGTCCGCCGGCATATTCCTTGTTTACTTTTGATTTCAGAGCAACTTTCTTTTTAATGTTGTAATTCTTGGTTAAATTTAGCATTCTTATCTGGTCCTGCCATTTAGAAATTTCTTTTCTATATTCGGGAAGATAATTTGTTTTTCCGTTTTGTGAGTTTTTAAAGTTGAAATCAACATCAACCTGAACGGTCTTTTCGCAAATCGTAAAATTAATTTTTATATCTGCATGGTCTGTATTGCTGAAAACCGAAAATTCAATAATATTTTCAAGTAAAGTTTGAAGTATAAAACTCGGAATGCGTGCATCAGCTTTTGTAGTATTGGATACTGTTTTAAGGGTGTACTCAAACCGCTTGTCATACCGAAGTTTTTGTAAAGTTAAATACCAGGAAAGCATGGCGATTTCATCGCTAATAAAAATGGTTTCTTTTTCAAAGTTTTTGAGATAATACCTGATGAGTTTGCTAAAAACCGATAAGTAACTCAGGGCCTTAACTTTTTCATCTGAAGTGATAAAATACTGAATCGCATTAAGAGTATTAAAAACAAAATGTGGATTCATTTGCGACTGAAATGCTTTCAGTTTTAAATCAACCATTTCAGTTTGTATTTTTAATAATTTTTCCTGTTCTGTCTTTACTTTTTCTCCTGTTCTAATTTCATTGAGTTTGATTCCGCAAATAGTTGCAATTGTTTTGAGAATGCGAAGGTGTTGATTTGTGTAATAGTTTTTTTTAGGATGCTCACAGTCTATTACGCCAAGCACTTCATCATTTGCCATGATGGGGACACAAATTTCTGACAACCGCATTTCATCATCAAGGATGTATCTTGGGTCTGTTGAAGTGTCTGCAATGATTTCTGCTTTTCCAGTGAGTGCAACAGTACCGCTAATTCCTTCCCCCAAAGTTATAGTAACGGGTTTATATATTTCATAATCCTTTGGGTTTTTGGGACCGTATGCTGCTTTTTGTTTCAAAACCTGCTTTTGATTATCAACCAAATAAATCACACAATCTATAAAACCCAATTTGGAGATACAGTTTTTTGCCAAATCCCATAATATGGCTTCTTCAGTATTTTTATTGTGAATGGAAGTGATGAAGTAAATCAGTATTTCTTCAAATTGATCTGTATCAAACCTGTTGTTATTTTTGGTTTTCAAATCCATAAGTTGATTTCTTTTTACAGATGGGGAAATTAAAAGTAGTTATTTTTTTTATAGGATTTAAAAATGCTGCCTTGTATCAGATACAAAACAGCATTTTGTCAACAAACTAAAAATAAAGTAACAACTATTTTGTTTTAAAGCCCAATGGAATGTAGTTTGCTTTTAAGTTTACTGACCTCTTTTTCAAGCCGGTCAACTTTTTTTTTGGTTGTTTGCTGCAATTGCATCAAAGCCAATCAATAAAAGCAAGGCAAAATATTCCATAGCGTTTATTTTTTCAGGATTTTAGCAGTTGTTGTTGCACCGTCGGATGTTACTTCAGCCAGGTACATACCTTTTTTCAAATGTCTCATATCTAAAGAGCCCGAAGTATTGTTTATGTTTTGATTTAGAACCTCCTGACCCATAAGGTTATAGACTTTAATGGTGTCTATTGACGATTTTGCGCTAAAATTCAATTGATCAATAACTGGGTTGGGGTAAAAATTGAAATTGATGAGGTTATTATCGGTTGTGCTTAATACCAGGCTGGTGTCAATGTTTAAATCTGCATAAGCATTTGCAGTTGCTGCGAAAAAATAATAGGTTTTGCCGACTTCTGCATCAACAATTGCAAAATTGCCAACACCACAGGGATTTAAGGGTTGATCTACCCATGTTAACTGAATACCTGTTGTTGCATTAGGGTTTTGAGACTCATAAATAATAAGGGCAGTATCCGGGGCCGGACTACTCATTTGTGCACCTATTTGACCATTTTGTTGTGGTGTTATTTTATACCAAATTCCCGGAATGTTTCCGCTAGTACAGTTTAACTGGCCCCCGTCATTTGTGCTTGTAGCCATTAAAAAATGAATATTTTCTTCTACATAAGGCATAACCTCATTATTCATATTTATGGCATTTTCTATCAAATCGTTGTCAGGGGCTTTAAACGTGGTTGATGTATCGATTCCAACATCAGATACCACTGTATTTCTCATATATATATAGTAAGTGGTTCCTATTGTTGTTTGAATATTTGCTAAAGGTCCTGCAGCGCAAGGGTTGTTGCCCTGATTCACATGAGTAAGTTGCATTCCAGAAGTAACACCTGTAGCAGGACCCTCAAAAAAGATAACTGTCGCCCCGACAGGGTTAAGAATTCCTGCTGCAACGGTTCCAACTTTTGTGGCTGTAAACTTATACCATACACCGGATTGTGATACCTGGCACCCCGTTCCTGCCGGTGTACCGTCATTAGTGTTTGTCGCATTAGGAAAATCAACATTAGATTCATTGTAAGGAATGGGTCCATATCCTAAATCAATGGCGTTTTCAATAAGGTCATTTACAGGTTGTGCCATTAGTTTAGCACTGCCCATAGTCATACTTATACCAAAAATAAATAGTATAAGGAAAGTAGATAATGTTTTCATAATTGTTTGATTTTAAATGATTATGGGGCAAATCTACAATCCTTGTATGGCTCTTAATTGGGTAAATTGATAGTTGGCTAATTATAATTGACGGTTGGTAAAAACAAGAAAGCCGTTTGAGAATTAATTCAAACAGCTTTTAAAAATATATGTTTTTTGAGTTTACTTTTTCTCCAACCACTCCCTCGCATTCAGAAACGCTTCCAGCCAAGGGGAAACCTCGTCGTTTCTGTCCTTTGGATAATAACCCCAATTCCATGGGAAGGTAGAACGCTCTAAATGTGGCATCATTACCAAGTGACGTCCTGTGTCATCGGT